>NZ_JASATI010000001.1:0-251243 GCF_038440225.1 Hydrogenophaga sp. OTU3427
CAATCCCCCCCCCCCCCCCCCGGGGGCCCGCGGCCCCCCCCCCCCCCCCACAGGGGTTTGTTGTGTGTCCTGTTCGAGACCTGCGCATGCTTGAGCGTCTGATCTGTATCTGCGTGGCCACCCTGGCGCTGGCCTGGGGCGCGCCGGCGCAGGCCCTGTCTGCGGCCGATGCCCAGGCCCTGGCGGTGGGCGACACCGACGCCCGCATCGAAACCCTGAACCGGCTGAGTTCGCAGGCCGATGCCGCGACCCAGGCCCTGATCGAAGCCCTGGCCGCCGACGCCGTGAAGGTGGCCGGCGCGCGCGTGTTCATCGTGCGCGAAGACCGGGCCACCGACGCCACCACCGGCCAGCCGGCCACCGTGCCCGACGACGCCGAGGACGTGGTCAACAACAACCGCATGCGTTCGGCGCTGGAGGTGGCCCTGGCCGCCCTGCGCCTGTCGCAGCCCGATGAAAAAGTCCGCCTGGCCGCCGCCGTGTCGCTCCAGGCCGATCCCAACCCCGATCAATTGCCGCTGGTGGAAAAGGCCCTGGCGGCCGAGACCAGCGAACGCGTGCGTGCCGCGCTGGAGCAGGTGCGTGCCGGCATCTGGCTGGGCAGCGAGCAGGAGGCCGAGCGCATGAAGGCCGCGCAGCTGCTGGCCACGAGCCGCCTGCCCGAGATCCAGAACCTGCTGACCGAACGCATCGCGCAGGAAAGCAGCCCCGCCGTCAAGGCCGCGCTGTTGCGCTCGCTGGACAGCGTGCGCGCCACCCAGGCCTGGACCGACCGCCTGGGCGTGGCCTTCACCGGCGTCAGCCTGGGCTCCATCCTGCTGCTCGCTGCGCTGGGTCTGGCCATCACCTACGGCCTCATGGGCGTGATCAACATGGCCCATGGCGAGCTGATCATGATCGGCGCCTACGCCACCTACGCGGTGCACGTCTTCTTCCGCGACCACCTGCCGGCCTGGTTCGACTGGTACCTGCTGGCCGCCGTGCCGGTGGCCTTCGCCGCCTCGGCCCTGGTGGGCGCGGCCATGGAGCGCACGGTGATCCGCTTCCTTTACGGCCGCCCGCTGGAGACCCTGCTGGCCACCTGGGGCATCAGCCTCATCCTCATGCAGGCCGTGCGCACGCTGTTTGGCGCCCAGAACGTGGGCGTGGAAAACCCGGTCTGGATGAGCGGCGGCTGGAACATCTGGGGCAACCTCTCGCTGCCCTGGAACCGCATCGTCATCATCGCGTTCGCGGGTGCCGTGCTGCTGGGCATGGCGCTGCTGATCGGTCGCACCCGGCTGGGCCTGTTCGTGCGCGGCGTCACGCAGAACCGCCCCATCGCCTCCTGCATGGGGGTCAACACGGCGCGTGTCGACACCTACGCCTTCGCGCTGGGTTCGGGCGTGGCCGGCCTGGCGGGCTGCGCCCTGAGCCAGATCGGCAACGTCGGCCCCGACCTTGGCCAGGGCTACATCGTCGACTCCTTCATGGTGGTGGTGCTGGGCGGCGTCGGCCAGCTCATCGGCACCGTCTACGCCGCCCTGGGCCTGGGTTTCCTCAACAAGCTGCTGGAGGGCTGGGCCGGCGCCGTGCTGGCCAAGATCGCGGTGCTGGTCTTCATCATCGTCTTCATCCAGAAACGCCCACAAGGCCTGTTCGCCATGAAGGGCCGGAGCGCCGAGGCATGAGAAACCCCAACGCCATGAACACCGTTCCCCTGCCCACCCCCGCGCCCCTGCTCAGCCGCAGCGGCTGGACGGCCTACATCGCCGCGCTGGTGGTGGTGTGTGCCGTCGCACCCGCGCTCAACCTGGTGGTGCCCGAGGGCAGCGCCCTGCACCTGAGCGACTACGCCGTGTCGCTGCTGGGCAAGATCATGTGCTACGCCATCTGCGCGTTGGCCATGGACCTGATCTGGGGCTACACCGGCATCCTGAGCCTGGGCCACGGCCTGTTCTTCGCGCTCGGCGGCTACGTGATGGGCATGTACCTCATGCGCCAGATCGGCACCGACGGTCAGTACCGCAGCGAGCTGCCCGACTTCATGGTCTTTCTCGACTGGAAGGCGCTGCCCTGGCACTGGGCGCTGTCCGACAGCTTCGTCGCCACGCTGCTGCTGATCGTGCTGGTGCCCGGCGCCGTGGCCTTCGTGTTCGGCTACTTCGCCTTCCGCTCGCGCATCAAGGGCGTGTACTTCAGCATCATCACGCAGGCGCTGACCTTCGCCGCCATGTTGCTGTTCTTCCGCAACGAGACCGGTTTCGGCGGCAACAATGGCTTCACCGACTTCAAGCGCATCCTGGGCCTGGCCATCGCCACGCCGGGCATGCGCATGACGCTGTTCGTGCTCACCGGCCTGACCCTGCTGGGTTTCTTCCTGGCGGCGCGCTGGCTGGTCAACAGCAAGTTCGGCCGCGTGCTGCAGGCGGTGCGCGACGCCGAGAACCGCGTCATGTTCTGCGGCTACAACCCGGTCGGCTACAAGTTGGCCATCTGGACCCTCTCGGCCATGATGTGTGGCGTGGCCGGTGCCCTGTACGTGCCCCAGGTGGGCATCATCAACCCCGGCGAGATGTCCACCGCCAACAGCATCGAGATCGCGGTCTGGGCGGCGGTGGGTGGCCGCGCCTCGCTGATCGGCCCCATCGTCGGCGCCTTCATCGTCAACGGCGCCAAGAGCTGGCTGACCGTGACCTTCCCCGAGTTCTGGCTCTACTTCCTCGGCGCGCTGTTCATCGTCGTGACGCTGTTCATGCCCCAGGGCGTGGTGGGCCTGGTCAAGAAACTGAGGAAAACCGCATGACCCCCGATCTGATGGCGGCGGGCGCCGAGCGCTTCGCCAAGGTGCAGGCCCTGGACGCCCAGGGCAAGACGGAATCGGGCGGTCGCGAGGCCGGCTTCTCGCGGCTGGTGGTGGACGGCGAGGTCGACCTGGCCCACGGCCGCATCCTCTACCTCGACGACGTGCACGTCAGCTTCGACGGCTTCAAGGCCATCAACGGCCTGTCGCTGGACATCGCGCCCGGCGAGCTGCGCTGCATCATCGGCCCCAACGGCGCCGGCAAGACCACGATGATGGACATCATCACCGGCAAGACCCGGCCCGACCGTGGCGAGGTCTTCTTCGGCAGCACCATCGACCTGCTGCGCCACACCGAACCCGAGATCGCCACCCTGGGCATAGGACGCAAGTTCCAGAAGCCCACCGTGTTCGAGCAGCTCAGTGTGTTCGAGAACCTGGAGCTGGCCCTGGCCACCCACAAGGGCGTGCGCCAGTCCATGGCGTTCGCCCTCACCGGCGAACAGAAGGACCGCCTGGCGGCGCTGCTCGTGACCATCCACCTGCTGCCCCACGCCGCCCAGACCGCCGGCGCCCTGAGCCACGGTCAGAAGCAGTGGCTGGAGATCGGCATGCTGCTGGCGCAGGACCCCAAGCTGCTGCTGCTCGACGAGCCCGTGGCCGGCATGACCGACGAGGAAACCGAGCGCACGGCCGAACTCTTCCTGACCCTCAAGGGCCAGCATTCGCTGATGGTGGTGGAGCACGACATGGGCTTCATCCGCACCATTTCCGAGAAGGTCACGGTGTTGTGCGACGGCGCGGTGCTGGCCGAGGGCACGCTGGACGAGGTGCAGGCGGATGAGCGGGTGATCGAGGTGTACCTGGGGCGTTGAAAGACGCGGAACAACACATGCTGAACGTCAAAGAACTCCACCAGTACTACAGCGGTTCCCACATCCTGCGCGGCGTCAGCCTGGAAGCCCGGCAGGGCGAGGTGACCGTCTTGCTGGGCCGCAACGGCGTGGGCAAGACCACCTTGCTCAAGAGCCTGATGGGCCTGGTGCCCATCAAGAGCGGCAGCATCGCGTTCAACGGCCAGCCCATCCACCAGGCCACCCCTTACGAACGTGCGCGGGCCGGCATCGGCTTTGTGCCTCAGGGGCGCGAGATCTTCGCCCGCCTGACGGTGGAGGAGAACCTGCGCATGGGCCTGGCCTACAAGCCCGGCGGCACGGCGATCCCGACCGAGCTGTTCGAGCTGTTTCCGGTGCTCAAGCAGATGCTGAACCGGCGCGGCGGCGACCTCTCGGGCGGGCAGCAGCAGCAGCTGGCCATCGCGCGGGCCCTGGCCGCCGGTCCCAAGCTTCTGATCCTGGACGAGCCCACCGAGGGCATACAACCCAGCATCATCAAGGACATCGGCCGCGTCATCCGCATGCTGGCCGACCGCGGCGACATGGCCATCCTGCTGGTGGAGCAGTACTACGACTTCGCCGAGGCCCTGGCCGACCAGTACCTGGTGATGGAACGCGGCGAGGTGATCGCCCGCGGACCCGGCAGCGAGATGGTGGACAAGGGCATACGCCAGCTTGTGGCTATTTGAAGGCTCCCCCGCGCCACCTTCGGCGTCACCCCCAGGGGGCGATGCCAGCCGACTGGCGGAGCCAGTTCGGCGGCATCCCCGGGTGGGCGGTTGCGTGCGGGACGGGTCCCACTCCGACTGGGTGGTGTTGATACGCCCCTCTTTTTTGTGGATTAAGGGTTTTCCCTAGAATCCAGGCCGGCCCTGCGTTCCTGCCGGGCATCGCCCAGGAGCCCGGCCTTGAACGCCTCACCATCCGCCGCCGACGGCGCGGAAAATCCCTCGCTTGTCCCGTCCGCTTCGTCCGCCGCCTTCGTGCGCGCGGTGCTCGCGCTCGGCGTCGGCGGCTTTGCCATCGGCACCGGCGAGTTCGTCATCATGGGGCTGCTGCCCGAGGTCGCGAAAGACATCGACGTCACCATCCCCCAGGCCGGCCACGTCATCAGCGCCTATGCGCTGGGCGTGGTCATCGGCGCGCCCGTGCTCGCGGTGCTGGCCGCCGGCTGGCGCCGCCGCGCGCTGCTGATCGCGCTGATGGCCGTGTTCGCGGCCGGCAATTTCGCCAGCGCGATGGCGCCCGGCTACCTGTCGCTCAACCTGCTGCGCTTTGCCACCGGTCTGCCGCACGGCACCTACTTCGGCGTGGCCGCGCTCGTGGCCGCCACGCTCGCGCCACCGGGGCGGCGCGCGCGCGCGGTCGGCCTGGTGATGCTGGGCCTCACCGGCGCCACGCTGGTTGGCGTGCCCATCGCGGCGTGGCTGGGCCAGCTGTTCGGCTGGCGCGCGGCCTTCGTGTTCGTGGGCGTCATCGCGCTCGTCGCCGTGGCGCTGCTGCGCCGCGACGTGCCCGACCACGCGCCCGCCGCCGGCGCCAGTCCCTGGCGCGAACTCGGCGCGCTCAAGCGCAAGCAGGTGTGGTTCACGCTGGGCATCGGCGCCATCGGCTTCGGCGGCATGTTCGCCGTGTTCAGCTACATCAAGCCCACGCTGATCGAGGTGGCCGGCCTGCCGCTGGGCGGCGTGCCCTTCGTGCTCGCGCTGTTCGGGCTGGGCATGGTCACCGGCAACCTCGTGGGCTCGCGGCTGGCCGACAAGTCGCTCATGCGCACCATCGGCGGCGTGCTCCTCTACGCGGCGCTGGTGCTCGCCAGCTTCACCTTCGCTGCCCACCACGTCGTCACGGCGGCCTTCACCGTGTTCCTGATCGGCACCACCGTGGCCATCGGCCCGGCCCTGCAGATCCGCCTGATGGACGTGGCCGGCGACGCCCAGACCCTCGCCGCCGCGCTCAACCACTCGGCCTTCAACATGGCCAACGCCCTCGGCGCCTGGCTCGGCGGCGTGGCCATTGCGGCCGGCCTGGGCTGGACCTCGACCGGCTGGGTCGGCGCGCTGCTGGCACTGGCGGGCGTGGGCATCTTCGCCTGGGCGGTGGCGAGCGCGCGTGCCCAGGCGCGCCGGCCCGTGGTCGCGGTTTGTGAAAGCCAGACGGGCTGAACCCGCCGGGTCGGCGCGGCACAATGTCGCCATGTCGACCTTTGAAAATCCCCGCCAGACCCTCCTCGATCTGTTCAACGTTGCCGTGTCGCGCGCCATGCCGCTGCACACCATGGCGGCGCATCTGCCGCCCCCACCGGCTTCCGGAGGGCGCACCGTGGTGCTGGGTGCGGGCAAGGCAGCCGCCTCCATGGCACATGCCCTGGAGGCCTTGTGGCCCGGGCACGTGCGCGCCCACGGCGGCGCCGATGCCAGCCTGTCGGGCCTGGTGGTCACGCGTTATGGGCATCTGCCGCCGCGCCCGGACGGGGTCCCGGCGCAGATCGAGATCGTCGAGGCGGCCCACCCGGTGCCCGACGAGGCCGGCCTGCGCGCGGCCCAACGCATCCTGGAGATCGCGCACGGCTGCACCGCCAACGATCTGGTGATCTGTCTGATCTCGGGCGGCGGCTCCTCGCTGCTGACCTGGCCTTGTGAAGGCCTGACCCTGGCCGACAAGCAGCGCATCAGCCGCGAACTGCTTCACAGCGGCGCCGACATCGGCGAGATGAACACCGTGCGCAAGCACCTGTCACGCATCAAGGGCGGGCGACTGGCCCTGGCTTGCGCGCCCGCGCGGGTGGTCACGCTGGCCATCAGCGACGTGCCAGGCGACGATCCGGCCGTGATCGCCAGCGGCCCCACCGTGCCCGATGCCAGCACCTGCGGAGAGGCGCTGGACATCCTGCGCCGCCACCACATCGAGTTGCCGGTGGTGGTGCAGCTGGCGCTGGAGAACGGCGCCCTGGAGTCGGCCAAACCCGGCCACCCGGCCCTGGCGGGCAACAGCCTGGCCATGATCGCCACGCCGGCCCAGTCGCTGTGGGCGGCTGCCGAGGCGGCACGTGCCATGGGGCTCAACGCCTATGTGCTGAGCGACGAAATCGAAGGCGAGTCGCGCGAGGTGGGCAAGGTGCACGCTGCGCTGGCCCGGGCGGCGGCGCGCGGCGAAGGCCCGTTCCAGAAACCTTGCGTGATCCTCTCGGGCGGCGAAACCACGGTCACCGTGCGGCCCCAACCCCAGGGCACGCCACGCGGCCGAGGCGGACGTGCGGGCGAGTTCTGCATGGGCCTGGCCCAAGGCCTGCAGGGCCAGGCCGGCGTGTGGGGCCTGGCCGCCGACACCGACGGCATCGACGGCGTGGAAGACAACGCCGGGGCCGTGGTGCTGCCCGACACGCTGGCGCGCGCCCGCGCCGCCAGCGTGTCGCTGCAGGCCCACCTCGACCGCAACGACGCCTACGGCTTCTTCGGCGCCCTGGGCGACCTGGTGGTGACCGGCCCCACCAACACCAACGTCAACGATTTCCGCGCGCTGCTGGTGTTGTGATCTGGGGCCTGTTCACACTGTTTTCCAAGATGCGTTGCGAGCCAAAAAGGCCATGCGCAAGGCACGAAACGCCGCCGGGGCATCCCCCCGGCAAGGCTTCGCACCGCGGCGCATGGCCTTTTTGGCCGCAACCCGAAGGGAATGGGGTGGAAACAGTGCCACCCGTCGTTGCACGCCTAGGCCAGACACCCAGTCTGGCCGTCGTCGCGCGCCTAGATTGGCGCTGTTTTCGCCCCATTCGCACTTGGAAAAACAGTGTGAACAGGCCCTAGTCGCCCTTGATGCTGCGTTCCTTGATGATGGCGCCGAAGCGCCTGGAATCGTCCAGGCTCTTGGCGCCAAAGGCCGCGGGTGTCAGCGGAAGGGCTTCGCCGCCGAGGTTGGTGATGCGCTCGCGTGCGGTCGGGGTGCCGAGGATGCGGTTGATCTCGGTGTTGAGCCGGGCCACCACGGCCGGCGGCGTGTGGGCCGGTGCATAGAAACCGAACACCGAGTCGGCATCGAAACCCTTGAGCCCGACCTCGTCCAGTGTGGGCACCTCGGGGAACAGCGGTGAGCGTTTGAGGCTGCCCACGGCCAACAGTTTGGTGCGCCCGGCCTTGGCCGCCTGCAGGCCGATGCCGGGGTCGAAATAGAAGTCGATCTGCCCGGCCATCAGGTCGTTGAGCGCCGGTGCCGCGCCGCGGTAGGGCACGTGGACCGCGAACAGGCCGGCCTGGCTCTTCATCATCTCGCCGGCCAGGTGGGGCGAGCTGCCGTTGCCGGCCGAGCCATAGGACAGCTTGCCCGGGCGGGCCTTGACGTAGGCGATGAAGTCGCTGGCGTCCTTGACCTCCAGCGTGGGCCGCGCCATCAGGTAGACCAGCACCCGCGCGGCCGAGGCCACCGGGGTCAGGTCCTTGACCGGGTCGAAGGGCATGGTGGCGTAGATGTGCGGGTTGACCGACACCATGCCACCCGAACCCATGAGCAGGGTGTAGCCGTCGGCCGGCGCCTTGGCCACGGTCTCGCCGGCGATGTTGCCGTTGGCGCCGGGCCGGTTCTCCACCACCACCGGCTGCTTCAGGGCCTCGGCCAGCGGCACCGAGACCAGGCGCGCGATCTGGTCGGCCGCGCCACCGGGCGGAAAGCCGACCACCACGCGCAGCGGTTTGTCGGGCCAGGTCTGGGCCTGCACCAGCGGGCTCAGGCCCAGTGCGAGGGTGACGGCCAGGGTCTTGGCTGAAATGGGCATGTCGCTTGTCTCCTTGTTGTTCAGGGTGCGCGGGTCTTCAGGCGCGGGTTGTGGTGCCAGCGTATGGGCTGGGCCTTGAGCGGTCGGGCCGGCGCGCCGTGCTGCACCAGCGCCCGGTCCAGGGCCTGGCCGGCCTCGTCGCTCAGCGCGGCCTGCCGGGCCTGTGCCACGGCCTCGGCGGTATCCAGGTGATCGATGATGTGCAGCAGGTTGTCCTTGCCGCGTTCGTTGGTGCTGCCGTAGCCCTTGATGAGCTGGCCACAGCGCGCCAGTTCCAGGCCCTGTTTGGCGCTGTGGGCGGCGCCACGCGCCACCGCGGCCAGCCAGCGGTCGATCAGGGCCTGCTCGGTGGCGAAGCGCTGCCCCAGCGGGCGCAGGCGCCGCAGGGCCGCCAGGGCCCGCAGCGCCAGCAGGCCGCCGACGCGGTCGCTGGCGATGCGCAGCGGCAGGGCCCAGGGGGCTTTGCCCCGGGCCACGCGGCGCGCGTCCCAGGCCAGCACGCGGCGCGCCAGGCTGGCCGGCAGCAGGGCGGCGAACTCGGGCGCGCCGGGCTTGAAGTGGTCGTACACGCGCAGCAGGTCGCCGTCGGCCAGTTTCACCTCGCCTGCCACGCGCTGGCGACGGCTGGCGCGGCTCTTGAGGTCGGCCACGCGCACGATGTCGTCGAAGGCCATCCACAGCGCCAGCCAGCGCGCGGTCTCACGCGTCGTGGCCCAGCCCTGGCTGGCGCCCGGGTCACCCTGCCGTTCGGCCGACAGCACCAGGCGCAGGCGCTGGGCGTAGCGTTCGCCGTAGGCGGCGTCCTGGTATTCGCAGACCCGGGCGTGGCCCAGGGCCAGCATGTCGTGCACCGCGGGCGGGAAGTCGCGCGCCAGCGCCCCGGGCAACACCGGGGCCGCCTGGCGCGGCGTGTCGTCGTCCTGCAGCACGGCGTTCACATAGGCGGCCTGGTGGCGTTGCGCCACCACCGCGTCGAAGGCCAGCGCAAAGCCCTTGAGGCTGGCCGTGGCCTGGGCGCCGATGGCGGCTTCGCAGTGGGCGCGGTCGAAAGGCAGCAGGCCGCTGCCGGCCAGCGCACCCAGCATCACGGCGCTGACCACGGTGCCGGCCTCGCGCGTGAGCGCGGCCATGTCCAGCACATGGTGGGCGCGGCTGTGGGCCTGCACCAGTTGCAGGAGTTCGGCCTGTTCGCGCCGGCCGTCGCCCATCACCATCTTCTCGGCCGTGGTCAGCGTGCGCGACGAGGACGTGATGACCAGGGTGTGGGTGTCGGACGCCAGACCGTTGGTGATCTGGCGCCCGGTTTCCAGCAGCTCGGACGACACCAGCGCATCGAGCCGGCCGGGCAGGGGGTTGAGGCCGAACACGGGGCGGCGGCCGGCCAGTTCGGACAGCGGCACCGGGAACACCTCCAGGTAGTAGGTGGTGGCGCCGGTGCGCTGGGCCACGCCGGGGATGGAGGTGGCCTGGGCGGCGTAGCCGGCGCGGCGCGCGCTGTCCACGATCCAGTCGGTCAGCACGCCGCCGCCTTCGCCGCCCAGGGCGCACAGCAGCAGGGAAATGGGTTGTGGTGTCATGTCGGGTTCAGGTCGATTGCAGCAGGTGCACGAAGGGGGCGCGCAGCGCGTCCAGCAGGCGTTCGTGCCAGCGCGGGTTCTGCACCACCTCGGCGCGGTAGAACGACGGGCACAGCGTGGCCGCGTGGGCGTTGGCGCCACACAGGCCGCAGCCCACACAGCCGTCGATGACGGTGGCCACCGGGTCGACCTTGAGCGGGTCGGGGTTGTCCTTGAGCGTGAGCGTGGGGCAGCCCGAGAGGCGGATGCAGGCGTGGTCGCCGGTGCAGACGTCCTCGTCGACGCCGTATTTCACCCGCACCACGCGCTCGCCTTTCTTGAGCAGACTGGCGATCCAGGGCTTGATGCGGCGCTGGCGCTCCAGCTGGCATTCGCCCTCGGCGATGATGACCTTGAGGCCCTGGAAGTCGGTGCTGAAGGCTTCGGTGAGGGTCTGGCGCACGGTCTCCACCTCGTAGGTGTGCACCGTGCGCAGCCATTGAACGCCCAGGCCCTGCAGCGTGCGTTCGATGGTCTGGTTCACGTGCGCCAGGCTCTGGTGCTTGTCGGTGGCGGCCAGCTTGGCGTCATCGTCTGGCGTGGAGATGATGTCCTGCGTGCCGGTGGCCGAGGTGTAGCCGTTCTTGAAGATCACCAGCACCGCGTCGTCGCCGTTGAACAGGGCCGACTGCACGCCGGTGAGCAGGCCGTTGTGCCAGAAGCCGCCGTCGCCCATGATGGACAGCACACGCCGCTTCATCACCGGCGAGACGCCGGCCCGGCTGGCCAGGCTCATGCCGTAGCCGAGGATGGAGTGGCCAAAGGAAAAGGGCTCGAAGGTGGCGAGTGCGTGGCAGCCGATGTCGCCCGCGATGTGCACCGGCCCCACGTCCTGCTGCGCCAGCCGCAGGGCCGAGAAGACCGGCCGTTCGGGGCAGCCCACACACATGCCCGGCGGGCGCGCGGGCAGCGGCGCCGGCAGGCTCTGGGCAGTCTGTGCGCGGCGCTGGCGGTTGCCCTCCAGCCAGGCCTGGGCGCTGCGCAGCGCCTCGCCCGCGGCCACCGGCAGGTAGCGCGCCACAAAGGCCGCCAGGCCACCGGCCATGGCCTCGGCCGTGTACTCCCCCGCGCTGGGCAGCATGTCCTTGCCATGCAGCGGGGTCTGGATGTCGGCACGGCGCAGCAGCGTGGCCAGCTCCTGCTCGATGTATTCGGGCTGGCCTTCCTCCACCATCAGCACGGCGCGTTTGCCGATGCAGAAGTCCTTGAGCTGTTCGGGCACCAGCGGGTAGGTCACGTTGAGCACCAGCAGCGGGATGTCGCTGTGGCCGAAGGCATCGGCCAGGCCGAACTGCTGCAGGGCGCGGATCAGCGTGTTGTAGAGCCCGCCCTGGACCACCAGCCCGAGGTCGCCGTGCTGGCCGCCGTCGAACAGCTCGTTGAGCCCGTGTTCGGCGATGTAGCGGCGCGCGGCCGGCAGACGTTCCTCGCCCTTGAGCTTTTCGTGGCGGAAGGTCACGGGCGGGTGGGCCAGGCGCATGTAGTCGAAGGCCGCGGGCTCGTCGATCAGCGCGCGCTTGGACAAGGATGGCGGCACGTTGTCCTTGGTCGTGAAGCTGCCGCGCACGTGGCAGGCGCGTATGCGCAACTCCATCAGGGCCGGCATGTTGGAGGCTTCGGACAGCCGGAAGCCGTGTTCCACCATGTGCACCATGCGCTGCAGTTCGGGTCTCGGGTCCAGCAGCACCATGCTGGACTTGAGCGCGTAGGCGTGGGTGCGCTCCTGGATCACGCTGGCGCCTTCGCCGTAGTCCTCACCCACCACCACCAGCACGCCACCGGTGACGCCGGGCGAGGACAGGTTGGACAGCGCATCGGCCGCCACGTTGGTGCCGACGATGGACTTCCAGGTCACGGCGCCGCGCAGCGGGTAGTGGATGGAAGCGCCCAGCATGGCCGCGGCCGAGGCCTCGTTGGCACAGGCCTCCACGTGCACGCCGAGTTCGTCCATGTAGGGCTTGGCCTGCACCATCACGTCCAGCAGGTGCGACACCGGCGCCCCCTGGTAGCCGCCCACGTAGGCCACGCCGGACTGCAGCAGCGCCTTGGTGATGGCCAGGATGCCCTCGCCATGAAAGGTCTGCCCGGCGCCCAGGCGCAACGATTCGATCTCCTGGTGGAATGAAACTTCCAAAGTCGTGTCTCCTGTTGGCGTCGCAGTATGGGTGTTGCCGCGTCATCCATCAATACAATGAAACGACTAAGCATCATTAGCCAAATGCATATCAACGACCTCGATCTCAACCTGCTGCGCCTGTTCGACGAGGTCTACCGCGCCGGCAACGTGAGCCGCGCGGCCGAGCGCCTGGGGCTGACGCAGCCGGCGGTCAGCCAGGGGCTGACGCGGTTGCGGCTGCTGATCCACGACCCGCTGTTCGTGCGGTCGCCTGGCGGCGTGCGACCCACGCCCAAGGCGCAGGCCATGGCCGAGGCGGTGGGGTCGGCGCTGGCCATGCTCACGCGCGCGCTGTCCGACACGGCGGCCTTCGATCCGGCCCGCTCGCAGCGCCTGTTCAGCCTGCACATGAGCGACATCGGCGAGGCGCGTTTCCTGCCTGAGCTGATGGCGGCCCTGCGCGCGCAGGCGCCCCACGTGCGGGTGGCCACGCGGCCGGTGCCCCACGGCGGCATGGCCGACGCGCTGGACAGCGGCGCCATCGACTTCGCCTTCGGTTACCTGCCCCAGGTCAAGGACACGCAGCGCGCGCCCCTGGTGCACGACCGCTACATCGTGCTGATGCGCGCGGCACACCCCCGGCTGGAGGCGCTGCGCCGCCTTCGGCCCGCCGCGCTGCTCAAGGCGATGCAGCAGTTGGACTTCGTGGCGGTGCGCAGCCACACCGACACCCTGCGCCTGCTGCAGCAGGAGGGCCTGCAGGAGCGGCTGCGGCTGACCACGGAACATTTCATGGTCTTGCCCGCCATCGTGCGGGCGACCGACCTGTGTGTGGTGATGCCACGCAACATCGCCCAGGGATTTGTGCAGGGCGACGGTTGCGCCGTCGTCGCGCCGCCCTTCGCCGGGCGCGATTTTGTGGTTGACCTGCACTGGAGCCGCCGCTTCGAGGGCGACCCGGCGCACCGCTGGTTCCGCGACCTGGCCCGACAGCTGTTCACCGGCTGATCACACGCACCGGATTCACACGTCCCAGATGCGCGGGCGCTGCGGCGCCAAGCCCCAGGCCGCCGGACGCAGCGCGGTCCACGCCTGCTGCAGGAGGTTCATCACGGGCTCGACCACCGGGCCCAGCACCCGCAGCACCAGCATCTGCGGATTGGGGCAGGTGGCGCCGGCGCGCAGGCGCAGCGGGTGGGCGGAACAGACGGCGCGCACGGTGTCCAGCAGGTGCTCCTTGCGCTCGCGGGTCAGGGCGCTGCCCGAGGCGAACACCAGGGTGCCCAGGCAGCGCTGGCCATCCAGGCCCAGGGGCGCGTCCAGCAGGCGGGTGTCGTCGGCGCGGATGTGGGCGTGCTCCAGCCACAGTCCCGGCACGTCCATGTGCTGGGTGAATTCGCCGGCGTCGAAAGCCTTGCCGGCCGAGGGCTGGCCCAGCGCCAGCACGTCCCACACCATGGCCTCGGCGCTGGGCGCGAGTTCCAGGCTGAGCCGGTTCAAGCCGATGCAGCCGCTGTAGGCCAGGGTTTCCAGCGGCAGCCATTCGAGGCGGGCGTTCTCCTGCACCCGCAGGCTCACGCGTTGCTGCGCGGCCTCGCCGCCGCTGCGGTAGAAGCGGGTGGCGCCGGGTGTGCCCAGCCAGGCGTGGGCGCCGGGGCCGACGTTCACGGCGATGTCGATCACGTCGCCGTTGGCCAGGCCGCCCGGGGGGTGCACCAGCACGTTGTGGCAGATCGCGGGGCCTTCGGGGTAGAGGCTCTGGAAGACGCGCAAGGGGCCTTCGTGGCGGTGGTGCAGCACGGTGCTGCCGTTGCGCAGGTGGTGGTCGAGTTCGAGTCGGGCGTGCCAGGGCATGGGGGGAGTTTAGGGTAGCGGCCTGCCCCTGGGCCAGGACAAAAAAAGCCCGCAACAAGTGCGGGCTTCAACTGGATGGGGGAAAAAATCAGCGCTGTTCGATGGGCTTGACGTCGCGCTTGACGGAACCGGTGAACAGCTGGCGCGGGCGGCCGATCTTGTACTCGGGGTCGCTGATCATTTCGTTCAGCTGCGCGATCCAGCCCACGGTGCGGGCCAGCGCGAAGATGCCGGTGAACAGGTTGACCGGGATGCCGATGGCGCGCTGCACGATGCCGGAGTAGAAGTCCACGTTCGGGTAGAGCTTGCGCTGCACGAAGTAGTCGTCTTCCAGGGCGATCTTCTCCAGCTCCTTGGCCAACTTGAACAGGGGGTCGTTCTCCAGGCCCAGCTCGGCCAGCACCTCGTTGCAGGTTTCCTGCATCAGCTTGGCGCGCGGGTCGTAGTTCTTGTAGACGCGGTGACCAAAACCCATCAGCTTGACGCCGGAGTTCTTGTCCTTGACCTGGTTCATGAACTCACCGACCTTGGCCACGCCGCCCTGGCGCTGGATGTCTTCCAGCATGTTCAGGCAGGCTTCGTTGGCGCCGCCGTGGGCAGGGCCCCACAGGCAGGCCACGCCGGCCGCGATGGCGGCGAACGGGTTGGTGCCCGACGAGCCGCACAGGCGCACGGTGGAGGTGGAGGCGTTCTGCTCGTGGTCGGCGTGCAGGATGAAGATGCGGTCGAGCGCGCGCTCCAGCACCGGGTTGACCTTGTAGTCTTCACACGGCACGCCGAACATCATGCGCAGGAAGTTGCCCGAGTAGGACAGTTCGTTGCGCGGGTACATGAAGGGCTGGCCGACGCCGTACTTGTAGGCCATGGCCACCAGGGTGGGCATCTTGGCGATCAGGCGGATGGCCGCGATGTCGCGGTGTTCCGGGTTGTTGATGTCGGTGCTGTCGTGGTAGAAGGCCGAGAGGGCGCCGACCAGGCCGGTCAGGACCGCCATGGGGTGGGCGTCGCGGCGGAAACCACGCAGGAAGAACTGCATCTGCTCGTTGACCATGGTGTGGTTGGTCACGAGCTTGTGGAAGTCGGTGCGCTCCTTCTCGTTGGGCAGTTCGCCCTTGAGCAGCAGGTGGCAGGTGTCGAGGTAGTCGCAGCTGGTGGCCAGTTGCTCGATGGGGTAGCCGCGGTACAGCAGTTCGCCCTTGTCGCCATCGATGTAGGTGATGGCCGACTGGCACGAGGCGGTGGACAGGAAACCCGGGTCGTAGGTGAACATCCCGGTTTGCGCATACAGCTTGCGGATGTCGATCACGTCCGGACCGATGTTGCCGTGGTAGACCGGCAAGTCGATGCTGGGGCTGCCATTGCTGAACGACAGCGTGGCTTTGTTGTCTGCAAGTTTCATGCGCTTTCCTCTAGGTGCTGATGAGAATGGGGCTCGGGTGGCTGCCTCAACATAGCCAGTAGTTCAATGACGTCGGCACGGGCCAGGGCGCCCTCGGGTGACTTGCGGCCCAGCAACAGATCGAGCAGATCGTTGTCGGAGAGGTCCATCAGTTCACCCAGGGCGTCGGCCTGCCGCACCGTCAAGCCAGCTTCATGCCTGGCGAAGAAACGCTCGATGAACAAGTCGTTCTCGAGCAGGCCACGGCGGCAACGCCACTTGAGCTTGCTCAGGGCGCGTTCGTCCAGCGGGGGGCTCAGTGTTGTCATGCCGTGGTGTCCGGAGGGGTCGATCGGTCAGATGGCGCGGTGCACCATCATTTCCTTGATCTTGCCAATGGCCTTGGTGGGGTTCAGGCCCTTGGGGCACACGTCCACGCAGTTCATGATGGTGTGGCAGCGGAACAGGCGGTATGGGTCTTCCAGGTTGTCCAGGCGCTCGGCGGTGGCTTCGTCGCGGCTGTCGGCGATGAAGCGGTAGGCCTGCAACAGGCCGGCCGGGCCCACGAACTTGTCCGGGTTCCACCAGAAGCTGGGGCAGCTGGTCGAACAGCTGGCGCACAGGATGCACTCGTACAGGCCGTTGAGTTCTTCGCGCTCCTCGGGGCTCTGCAGGCGTTCCTTCTCGGGCGGCACGGTGCTGTTGATCAGGTAGGGCTTGATGCTGTTGTACTGCTTGAAGAACAGCGTCATGTCCACGATCAGGTCGCGCACCACCGGTAGGCCGGGCAGGGGCTTGAGGACGATGTCGCCCTTGAGCGTGTTCATGTTGGTCAGGCAGGCCAGACCGTTCTTGCCGTTGATGTTCATCGCGTCCGAGCCGCAGACGCCTTCGCGGCAGGAGCGACGGAAGGAGATCGAGGGATCGACCTTCTTGAGCTTCATCAGCGCGTCCAGCAGCATGCGCTCGTGGCCGTCCAGCTCGACCTCGATGGTCTGCATGTAGGGCTTGGCGTCCTTCTCGGGGTCGTAGCGGTAGATCTTGAATGTGCGTTTGGCCATGTCGGTGCTCCAGTACGGGTCAGGCTCAGAAGGTGCGGACTTTGGGCGGAACCGAATCCACCGTCAGCGGCTTGAGGTTGACCGGCTTGTAGGTCAGGCTGTTGTCGGCGCTGTGCCACAGGGTGTGTTTCATCCACACCTTGTCGTTGCGACCGAGCGGGAATTCGGCGTCGTCGGGGCCACGCTCGTAGTCGTTCACCGTGTGGGCGCCACGGCATTCCTGGCGGGCGGCGGCCGAGGTCATGGTGGCCTGGGCGGCCTCGATCAGGTTCTCGACTTCCAGCGCTTCAATGCGGGCGGTGTTGAACACCTTGGACTTGTCGCCCAGGGCGATGTTCTGCACGCGTGCGCGCATGGCATCGATCTTCTTGGCGCCTTCGTTCATGCTGGCCTGGGTGCGGAACACGCCGGCGTGTTGCTGCATGGCGGCACGGATGTCGTTGGCCACGTCCTGCGCGTATTCGCCCCCGGTGGTGTTGTCCAGGCGGGCCAGGCGCGACAGGGTGCGGTCGGCGGCGTTGGCCGGCAGCGACTTGTGGGTCTTGTTCTTGTTGTTGAACTCGACGATGTGGTTGCCGGCGGCCTTGCCGAAAACCAGCAGGTCCAGCAGCGAGTTGGTGCCCAGGCGGTTGGCGCCGTGCACCGACACGCAGGAGCATTCGCCGACCGCGTACAGGCCATTCACCACGGCCTGGCCGCCGTTGCCGTCGGGCGTGACGACCTGGCCATTGATGTTGGTCGGGATGCCGCCCATCTGGTAGTGGATGGTGGGCACCACCGGGATGGGCTCGCGCGTGATGTCGACGTTGGCGAAGTTGACGCCAATTTCGTACACCGAGGGCAGGCGCTTGTGGATGGTCTCGGCGCCCAGGTGGTCGAGCTTGAGCAGCACGTAGTCCTTGTTGGGGCCACAGCCACGGCCTTCCTTGATCTCCTGGTCCATGCAGCGCGAGACGAAGTCACGCGGTGCCAGGTCCTTCAGGGTGGGCGCATAGCGCTCCATGAAGCGTTCGCCGTTGCTGTTGAGCAGGATGGCGCCTTCGCCACGGCAGCCTTCGGTCAGCAGCACGCCCGCGCCGGCCACGCCGGTGGGGTGGAACTGCCAGAACTCCATGTCCTGCAGCGGGATGCCGGCGCGCGCCGCCATGCCCAGGCCATCGCCGGTGTTGATGAAGGCGTTGGTGGAGGCCGCGAAAATGCGGCCGGCGCCACCGGTGGCCAGCAGCGTGGTCTTGGCTTCGAGGATGTGCACATCGCCGGTTTCCATTTCCAGCGCGGTCACGCCCACCACGTCGCCATCGGCGTCGCGGATCAGGTCCAGCGCCATCCACTCGACGAAGAAGGTCGTGCGGGCGGCCACGTTCTGCTGGTACAGCGTGTGCAGCATGGCGTGGCCGGTGCGGTCGGCCGCCGCGCAGGCGCGCTGCACCGGTTTCTCGCCGTAGTTGGCGGTGTGGCCGCCGAACGGGCGCTGGTAGATGGTGCCGTCGGGGTTGCGGTCAAAGGGCATGCCCATGTGTTCCAGCTCGTACACCACCTTGGGTGCTTCGCGGCACATGAATTCGATGGCGTCCTGGTCGCCCAGCCAGTCGGAACCCTTGACGGTGTCGTAGAAGTGGTAATGCCAGTTGTCTTCCGACATGTTGCCCAGCGAGGCGCCGATGCCGCCCTGGGCCGCGACGGTGTGGGAACGGGTGGGGAAGACCTTGGACAGGACGGCCACGTTGAGGCCTGCGCGTGCCAACTGCAGCGAGGCACGCATGCCAGAGCCACCGGCGCCGACGATGACGACGTCGAACTTGCGCTTGGGCAGGGAAGAAGATGCGGTCATGGCTTACAGCCTCCAGAGAACTTGAATGGCCCAGCCGGCGCAACCCACCAGCCAGACGAGCGTGAACACGTGCAGCGCCAGGCGCACACCAACGGGCTTGACGTAATCCATCCAGACGTCGCGCATGCCCACCCAGACGTGGTAGAGCAGTGCCACGATGACGGCGAACGTCAGCACCTTCATCCATTGGGCGGCAAAAATGCCGGCCCAGCCTTCGTAGCCGAGCGGGCCGCTGGTGAAGATGACCTGGACCAGCACCACCAGGGTGAACAGGGCCATCAGGGTGGCGGTGACACGCTGGGCGAGCCAGTCGCGCAGACCGTAGTGGGCGCCGCTGACGACGCGTTTGGAACCGTAGTTGACAGACATCTTGTATTCCTCTGAATCAGTACAGGCCAAACAGCTTGGCGCCCAGCACCAGGGTCAGGCCAATGCTCAAGACCAGGGTGACGGTGGCCGAGGACTTGCCGAATTCCTTGGTGACCGCGTGTGTCATGTCCATGTAGAGGTGGCGCACGCCGGCGATGAAGTGGTGCAGGTAGGCCCAGATCAGTGCCAGGGCCACCAGTTTGATGAACCAGCCCGGCACGAAGCCGATGCCGGCCTCGAAGGCCGAGGTGAACTCGGCATAGGAGAACTCGGACGACAGCGAGGTGTCGAACATCCAGATGATGAAGGGCATGAGCAGGAACATCACCACCCCGCTGACGCGGTGCAGGATGGACACCCAGCCCGCAGCCGGCAGGCGGTAGGTCGGCAGGTCCGACAAGGCGTTGATGTTGCGGAACTCAGGCCGCTTTTTTGTCAGCTCAGTCATGCTTGGCTTTCACTTTCGGGCGATGGAACAGGTGGTAACCTGATGGTAACTTTGACCACAATCCCTGACGGGTGGCTGTCAAATTCTATTGCAATGCAGCATGATGCCTGTGCGTAGATACCGTTATCCGCGTGAAGAAGTGCGATTGCATCAGCTCAACTCGTTGCGGTAGTGGTGGGTGTCGGTGCGGTACAGCCCGCGGCGCAACTCCATGGGCACGTCGTTGTAGGTGTAGGCAAGGCGTTCCACGCTCAGCAGCGGCGTGCCGGGCGCCACGCCCAGCAACGGGGCCGATTCGGCGTCGGCCGCCAGCGCCTTGATCTTTTCCTCGGCGCGCACCATGCGCACGCCGAACTGGGCCTCGAACAGCGCGTACATCGGGCCGCGGTCGCCGGCCAGGGTTTCCAGCGTCAGGCCCTTGAAGGGGACGCCGGGCAGCCAGAGGTCTTCCAGGATGGCCGGCGTGCCGTGGAAGGCGAGCACGCGGCGCACCTGCAGAACCGGGTCGCCGCTGCGCAGGCCCAGCAGGCGCGCGATCTCGGCGGGCGCGCGCAGGCGGCGGCATTCGACGATGTTGCGCTCGGCCGGGCCTTCGCTGCGCTGGTCGCCCACGTCGGGCTGCAGGCGCAGGAAGCGGTACTGGGTGTGCTGCTCGGCGTGGGTCGCCACAAAGGTGCCCTTGCCCTGGCGGCGCACCAGCAGGTTGTCGGCGGCCAGTTCGTCGATGGCCTTGCGCACCGTGCCCTGGCTCACGCGGTAGCGCGCGGCCAGCTCGAACTCGCTGGGGATGGTGTCGCCCGGTTTCCACTCGCCGGCCTGC
Source organism: Hydrogenophaga sp. OTU3427 (assembly GCF_038440225.1). Taxonomy (NCBI): domain Bacteria; kingdom Pseudomonadati; phylum Pseudomonadota; class Betaproteobacteria; order Burkholderiales; family Comamonadaceae; genus Hydrogenophaga; species Hydrogenophaga sp. OTU3427. Next base: position 19,940 of record NZ_JASATI010000001.1, read on the forward strand.
AGGCTCTGCAGGATCAGCGACTTGATCTGCTGGTACAGCGGGCTGAAGGCCGGCGTGGCGGCGGCGCCCAGACCTTCGGCCTGGGGCGCGCTGGAGGCGCCGCCTGCGGTGTTGGAGGGCGTGTTCTGGCTCATGGTTTGAATTGTCAATCATATCTTATATAAGACATAAGACAAATTGACGCTTGCGGGTTTGCGAGGGTACACTCGGGGTTGGTTTTGATGCAAGTCGCTGCAGGGGCCCCGGTCACCGCCGCGACAGTGCACCGCCCGTCATCCGCTTTCCTTCATTCCATTGGAGTTTTTCATGAGCAAGAAGCCCGTTCGCGTGGCCGTCACCGGCGCCGCAGGTCAAATCGGTTACGCACTGCTGTTCCGCATCGCCTCGGGCGAAATGCTGGGCAAGGACCAGCCCGTCATTCTGCAACTGCTGGAAATCCCCGATGAGAAGGCCCAGAAGGCGCTCAAGGGCGTGATGATGGAGCTGGAAGACTGCGCCTTCCCGCTGCTGGTGGGCATGGAAGCCCACAGCGACCCGATGACCGCCTTCAAGGACACCGACTACGCCCTGCTGGTGGGCTCGCGTCCGCGTGGCCCGGGCATGGAGCGCGCCGAGCTGCTGGCCATCAACGGCGCCATCTTCACCGCCCAGGGCAAGGCCCTGAACGCCGTGGCCTCGCGCAACGTCAAGGTGCTGGTGGTTGGCAACCCCGCCAACACCAACGCCTACATCGCCATGAAGGCCGCGCCGGACCTGCCGCGCAAGAACTTCACCGCCATGCTGCGCCTGGACCACAACCGCGCGCTGAGCCAGATCGCGGCCAAGACCGGCAAGGCCGTGGCTTCCATCAAGAAGCTGACCGTCTGGGGCAACCACTCGCCCACCATGTACGCCGACTACCGCTTCGCCACCATCGACGGCGCCTCGGTCAAGGACATGATCAACGACCAGGAATGGAACGCCAACGTGTTCCTGCCCACCGTGGGCAAGCGCGGCGCGGCCATCATTGAAGCGCGTGGCCTGTCTTCCGCTGCCTCGGCCGCCAACGCCGCCATCGACCACATGCGCGACTGGGCCCTGGGCACCAACGGCGAATGGGTCACCATGGGCATCCCCTCCAATGGCGAATACGGCATCCCCAAGGACGTCATGTTCGGCTTCCCCGTCACCTGCGAAGGCGGCGAATACAAGATCGTCGAAGGCCTGGCCATCGACGCTTTCTCGCAAGAGTGCATCAACAAGACCCTGGCCGAGCTGCAGGGCGAGCAGGACGGTGTCAAGCACCTCGTCTGACAAGCACTTTGTTGCGTGGTAACCGCTTGGTAACTCGACCGTGAACCAACACCCCGCTGCCATCCTGCTGGGCGCCCAGGGCGGTGCGTTTGCACTGCCGGTGTGCGACCACTACAGCGGGGTCGAGGTGCGCATGCGCAAGAGCCTGCAGCTTCAGGCCGACATGGCGGCCGAGTTCGGCGCCTGCGTGTTCGACGTCACGCTCGACTGCGAGGACGGCGCGCCCGTGGGCGGCGAGGTGGAGCATGCCCATCTGGTGAGCGAGCTGGCCCTGGCAGCCGCAGCCGGTGCCCGGGTGGCGGTGCGGGTGCATGCGGTGGATCACCCGGCCTTCGAGGCCGACGTTGCCACCGTGGTGGGCCGCGCCGGCCACCGCTGGTGCCATGTCATGGTGCCCAAGGTCGAGTCGGTGGCCGATGTCGAGCGTGCCGTCGCGGCCATCGACGCAGCCTCCAGTCGGCCCGGCAGCGTGCCGCTGCATGTGCTGGTCGAGTCGCCCGCCGCGGTGCACCGCGCCTTCGACATCGCCGCACACCCGCGCGTGCTGTCCATCAGTTTCGGCCTGATGGACTTCGTCTCGGCCCACGGCGGCGCCATTCCCGCGTCCGGCATGGGGGTGGCGGGGCAGTTCAACCACCCGCTGGTGCTGCGCGCTAAGATGGACATCGCCAGTGCCTGCCATGCCCACGGCAAGGTGCCGTCGCACTGCGTGGTGACGGAGTTCAAGGACGCCCAGGCGCTCAAGGCCGCGGCCACGCAGGCGGCCCAGCAGCTGGGCTACACCCGGATGTGGAGCATCCACCCCGACCAGATCCGTCCCATCCTGGAGGCCTTCGCGCCTCAGGCGGACGAGATCGCGCGCGCGGCCGACATCATTGCGCTGGCCCATGCGGCGCAATGGGCGCCGGTGCAACACGCCGGGCAACTGCACGACCGCGCCAGTTACCGCTACTTCTGGCAGGTGCTGGAGCGCGCGCACCGCACCGGGCGTCCCCTGCCTCCCGAGGTGGACGCGTTTTTTGCCACAATGGCAGACCGCCCCACATGAGGAGACCTGCCATGGCAAAGCCCCACGCTTTTGCGCCGCGCGCCACCGCGCGCCCACAACCGTCCCGTGCCCTGGTGGCGGTGGGTTTTTCGCTGGCCCTGTTGGCGGCCGCACTCTGGCCCCGGCTGGCCGGCGCCGAAACGGCTGCCCCCAAGAAGCCGGTGCCGGCCAGCAAGCCGCAGGTGAAGCGCACCGTGGCAGCGGCGGCGCCGATGGCCAAGCCGGCCGCGCCGGAGCCGGTGGTGGTCGAAGCCCCGCTCACCGCCAACGAGCTGGCGGTGGCGGCCCAGGTGCATGTGGGCGCCCTGCCTTGCGAAATGGGCAAGGTGGTCCGCATGGAGCTCGACGCCACCACCCCTGGCTTTTTCCGGCTGCACATCGACCAGCAGCGTTTCCGTCTGCGTCCGGTCGAAAGCCGCACCGGTGCGGTGCGCCTGGAAGACCCGCAGCAGGGCGTGGTCTGGATACAGCTGGCCAACAAGTCCATGCTGATGAGCCAGAAACTCGGCCGCCGTCTGGCGGACGAGTGTGCTGGCGAGTCGCAGCAGCAGGTGGCCGCCGCCCTCAAGCTCAACCCGGCACCGAGTTTGCTTGACCCCTTGCCGGTGCCCGCGCCCACCGTTGCCGCGGCCTTGCCTGCCCCGACCCCCACGCCGGCGGTGATGGCCACCGATTGCCGCCGACCCGCGAACACCCCCTCTTTACCCTCTGGAGTTGAAACATGTTGAAAGCCTACCGTGACCACGTGGCCGAACGCGCCGCACTGGGCATCCCGCCGCTGCCGCTGGACGCCAAACAAGTTGCCGCGCTGATCGAGCTGATCAAGGCCCCCCCCGCCGGTGAAGACGCCTTCCTGCTGGACCTGCTGACCCACCGCGTGCCCCCGGGCGTGGACGATGCCGCCAAGGTCAAGGCCAGCTTCCTGGCCGCCGTGGCCCACGGCGACGAGAAGGTCGCGCTGATCTCCAAGGCCAAGGCCACCGAGCTGCTGGGCACCATGGTGGGCGGCTACAACGTGCACCCCCTGATCGAGCTGCTGGACGACGCCGAAGTGGCGGCGGTGGCGGCCGAGGGTCTGAAGAAGACCCTGTTGATGTTCGACTTCTTCAACGACGTGGCCGAAAAGGCCAAGGCCGGCAACGCCAAGGCCAAGGAAGTCATCCAGAGCTGGTCCGAGGCCGAGTGGTTCACCACCCGCCCCGAAGTGCCCAAGTCCATCACCGTGACCGTTTTCAAGGTGCCGGGCGAGACCAACACCGACGACCTGTCGCCCGCGCCCGACGCCTGGAGCCGTCCCGACATCCCGCTGCACTACCTGGCCATGCTGAAGAACACGCGCGAAGGCGCGGCCTTCAAGCCCGAGGAAGACGGCAAGCGCGGCCCGATGCAGTTCATCGAGGACCTGAAGAAGAAGGGTCACCTGGTGGCCTACGTGGGCGACGTGGTGGGCACCGGCTCCAGCCGCAAGTCGGCCACCAACTCCGTGATCTGGGCCACCGGCCAGGACATCCCCTTCGTGCCCAACAAGCGCTTTGGTGGTGTGACCCTGGGCGGCAAGATCGCCCCCATCTTCTTCAACACCCAGGAAGACTCCGGCTCGCTGCCCATCGAGGTGGACGTGTCCAAGCTGGAAATGGGCGACGTGGTCGACATCCTGCCTTACGACGGCAAGATCGTGCGCAACGGCGAGACCGTCGTCGAATTCCAGCTCAAGAGCGATGTGCTGTTCGATGAAGTGCGCGCCGGTGGCCGCATCAACCTCATCATCGGCCGCTCGCTGACCGCCAAGGCGCGTGAGTTCCTGGGCCTGCCGGCCTCCACCGTGTTCCGCCTGCCTCAGCCGCCGGCCGCCACCCAAGCCGGTTTCACGCTGGCCCAGAAGATGGTCGGCCGCGCCGTGGGCCTGCCGGAAGGCCAGGGCGTGCGCCCCGGCACCTACTGCGAACCCAAGATGACCACCGTGGGCAGCCAGGACACCACCGGCCCCATGACCCGCGACGAGTTGAAGGACCTGGCCTGCCTCGGCTTCAGCGCGGACATGGTGATGCAGTCCTTCTGCCACACCGCGGCCTACCCCAAGCCAGTGGACGTCAAGACCCACCGCGAGCTGCCCGCCTTCATCAGCAACCGCGGCGGCGTGGCCCTGCGCCCGGGCGACGGCGTGATCCACAGCTGGCTCAACCGCCTGCTGCTGCCCGACACCGTGGGCACCGGCGGCGATTCGCACACCCGTTTCCCCATTGGCATCTCCTTCCCGGCCGGCTCCGGCCTGGTGGCCTTCGGCGCCGCCACCGGCGTCATGCCGCTGGACATGCCCGAGTCGGTGCTGGTGCGCTTCAAGGGCAAGATGCAGCCGGGCGTGACCCTGCGCGACCTCGTGCACGCCATCCCGCTGTACGCCATCAAGGCCGGTCTGCTGACCGTGGCCAAGGCCGGCAAGAAGAACATCTTCTCCGGTCGCATCCTGGAAATCGAAGGCCTGCCCGACCTCAAGGTGGAACAAGCCTTCGAGCTGTCCGACGCCTCGGCCGAACGCTCCGCCGCGGGCTGCACCATCAAGCTCAACCCCGAGCCGGTCAAGGAGTACCTGACCAGCAACGTGGTGCTGATGAAGAACATGATCGCCGACGGCTACGCCGACAAGCGCACCCTGCAGCGCCGCATCGAGAAGGTCGAGGCCTGGCTGGCCAAGCCCGAACTGCTCGAAGCCGACAAGGACGCCGAATACGCCGCCGTTATCGAGATCGACCTGGCCGACATCACCGAGCCCATCCTGTGCTGCCCCAACGATCCGGACGATGCCAAGACCCTGTCCGAAGTGGCCGGCACCAAGATCGATGAAGCCTTCATCGGTTCGTGCATGACCAACATCGGCCACTTCCGCGCCGCCGCCAAGCTGCTCGGCGGCACCCGCGACATCCCTGTCAAGCTGTGGGTGGCCCCGCCCACCAAGATGGACGAAAGCGAGCTGATCAAGGAAGGCCACTACGCCAACTTCGGCGCCGCCGGTGCCCGCACCGAAATGCCGGGCTGCAGCCTGTGCATGGGCAACCAGGCCCAGGTGCGCGAAGGCGCGACGGTGGTGTCCACCAGCACCCGCAACTTCCCCAACCGCCTGGGCAAGAACACCAACGTGTTCCTGGCCTCGGCCGAGCTGGCGGCGATCGCGTCCAAGCTGGGCAAGATCCCGACCGTGGCCGAGTACCACGCGGCCATGGGCATCATCAACAAGGATGCCGCCGACACCTACCGCTACATGAACTTCGACCAGATCGAGGAATACGCGGACGTGGCCAAGGGCGTGAGCGCCTGACCACCAGCGTCTGCGCTGCCATGAACCAACGGCCCTTCGGGGCCGTTGGTCTTTTGGGGCTCACCCCGGCGCGCTGGTGGTGAGCTCCGCCAGGTGCCGCCGCAAGGCCGCGGCCGTGGCCTCGTCGCCCGGGAAAAAGGTCTCCAGGGCCAGCTCCTGCAGGGTGATGTCCACCGGCGAGCCGAACACGGTGGTGGTGCTGATCAGGTGCAGCAGGCCGTTGGGCGTGTGAAACAGGAAGGGCATGAGCACCCCGGGGTGCTCGCCGTCCAGGTGCTTTGCCACGTCGTCGGGCTGTGCCGGGTAGGCCAACAGCTCCTGGAGCAACGCTGCCAACGTGGTGTCGCCGGTCTGCTGGATCTGCTGGCGCAGACGGGCGAACAGGTGCTCGCGCCACTGGTTGAGGTTGGCGATGCGCGGCGCCAGGCCGCCCGGGTGCAGGCTCACGCGCAGCAGGTTCACCGGCCCCTGCAGCAGCTCGGGCGCCACGCCCACGAGCAGCGGCGCCACCATGCGGTTGGCCATCACCATGTGCCAGTGGCGGTCGAAGGCGACGGCGGGCCAGGGCTCGTGGCTGTCCAGGAGATGTTGCACGGCGCGCCGCGCGGCGGCCATCGACGGGTCGTCCAGCCGGTGTTCCCGGTACATGGGCGCGAAGCCCGCCGCCACCAGCCAGGCGTTGCGTTCGCGCAGCGGCACGGCCAGCCGCTCGCACAGGCGCAGCACCAGCTCGCGGCTGGGGCTGGCCTTGCCGGTTTCCACGCAGCTCAGGTGGCGCGTGGACAGCTCGGCCTCGCTGGCCAGGTCAAGCTGGCTCAGGCGCCGCAGCTGGCGCCAGTGACGCAGGTGGTCGCCCACGCCCGCGCGACGTGGGGGCGGTGAGGTGGAGGTGGGTGTGGTGTGCATGGGCGCATGGTAGGGCGTCCGCGTCCCGGGTCCATGACCTGCGGGGTCATGGACCCCATGCCCGGCTGGGTGGAGCATGGCGGCTCCTGTCCACCTTTTCAAGGAGTCCACCATGTTGAATCTGTCTGTCCCCGCCCTGCGTCGCGTGCTCTGGCTGGATGCGTCCAGCGGCCTGGCCATGGCCCTGGCCCACTTCGGCATGTCCGGGCAGCTGTCCCGCTGGCTGGGCCTGCCGCCCGCGTGGCTGCTGGTGTCCGGACTGGTGGTGCTGGGGGCCGCGCTGCTGTCGGGCAGCCTGGCTTGGCGCGCCGCGCCACCGGCGGCCGGTGTGCGCCTGCTGGCGGTGGGCAACTTCGGGTGGGTGGCCGCCAGCGTCTGGGCGGTCTGGGGCGCCGGCCTGGCGCTCACCACACTGGGCGTGGCCTGGGTGCTGGCACAGGCGGCTTTTGTGCTGGTGCTGGCCGAGCTGGAATGGGCCGGCAGCCGCCGCGCACCGGCGATCTTGATGGGTGCCTGACACGGCTTCGGATGTCAAGCGCCGCCGCCGGCGGGCTATGGCGCGTTGACAACAGCGGCGGTGGAAAGCCCACCGCCGCCGCCGAAAGTGTCAAGAATCGGAAACATCGCGGGGCCGCCGGCCCCCGGGATGCTTTTTGCGCCGTACCCACCATGATGCTGTTTGCCACCACGGTTTTTCTGTCGGCCTTTCTGCTGTTCCAGATCCAGCCCATCGTGGCCAAGATGATCCTGCCCTGGTTCGGCGGCGCGTCATCGGTGTGGAGCATCTGCCTGGTGTTCTTCCAGGCCGAGCTGTTGCTGGGCTACGCCTATGTGCACTGGCTGCACGAGCGCCTGGCGCCGCAGCGCCAGATGCTGGTGCACGGCGCGTTGCTGCTGCTGAGCCTGGCCACGCTGCCGGTGGTGGCCAACCCGGCCTGGAAGGACGTGGCCCAGGCCCATCCCAGCCTCAGCGTGCTGGCGGTGCTGGCCACCACGGTGGGCGCGCCCTACCTTCTGCTGTCCACCACCGGTCCGCTGATGCAGGCCTGGTACGCGCGCTCGGCCGCCATGGCCAGCGGCGGCGTCCAGCCCTACCGCCTCTACGCCCTGTCCAACCTGGCGTCCATGCTGGCTTTGTTGTCCTACCCGGTGCTGGTCGAGCCCTTCATGGCGGTGGCCGACCAGGGGCTGGGCTGGTCGGCGGGCTACGCGGTGTTCGTGTTGTCCTGCCTGGGCACCGCCGCCATGACCTGGCGCCGTGGCCGCACCCAGCCGGACAGCGGCTCGGCGGACACCGATCCCGGCCCCCCGCCCGGCTGGCGCGAATGCCTGCTGTGGGTGGGCCTGGCCGCCACCGCCTCGGTGCTGCTTCTGTCCATCACCCGCCACCTGACCCAGGACGTCGCGCCCGTGCCCTTCCTGTGGGTGCTGCCGCTGAGCATCTACCTGCTGAGCTTCATCCTGTGTTTCGATGCGCCGCGCTACTACGTGCGCCCGCTGTTCCTGACGGCGTTGCCCCTGGCCTTCCTGGCGCTGGACCACGTGATGAACAGCGGTGCCGACGTGCCGGTGCTGATCACGCTGCTGTGTGTGTCCCTGTTCGTGTTCTGCATGGTCTGCCACGGTGAACTGGTGCGGCGCAAGCCGCCGGTGCGCCACCTCACGCTGTTCTACCTGATGCTGTCGGTGGGCGGCGCGATGGGCGGCATGCTGGTGGGGCTGGTCGCGCCCGCGCTGTTCAACGCCTATTACGAATTGCCGCTGGGCCTGTTCGCCTGCGCGGCCTTGCTGCTGGTGGTGCTCTGGTCCCCGTTGCAGCGGCATTGGCGCGTGCTCCTGCTGATTGCCCTGCTGGCCTATGGCGCCCGGCTGGTCGAGATATCGCTGAGTTATGTGCAGGGCTACCGCGCCGTCATGCGCAACTTCTACAGCCAGCTGCGGGTGGAAGACAGCGTGGACGAGAAGCTGGGCCCGGTGCGGGCCATGTTGCACGGCCGCATCAACCACGGAGAACAGGCGCTGGCGCCCGCGCACCGGCGCCAGCCCACCGCCTACTACTGCGAGCGCTCGGGCATAGCCCGCGCGCTGCGCAGTCTGCCGCAGGACCGGCCGCTGAAGCTGGGCGTGGTCGGCCTGGGCACGGGCACGCTGTCGGTGTACGCGCGGGCCGGCGACGAGATGCGGGTCTACGAAATCAACGACCAGGTGCTGGCGCTGGCCCGGCGCGAGTTCAGCTACCTGGCCGACAGCCCGGCACGCATCGTGCCCCTGCTGGGCGACGGCCGCCTGGTGCTGGAGCGCGAAGCGCCGCAGGGCTTCGATCTGCTGGCCATGGACGCCTTCTCGGGCGACTCCATCCCCACCCACCTGCTCACCATCGAGGCCGTGCGGGCCTACCTGCGCCACCTGCGCCCCGACGGCCTGCTCGCGGTGCACATCACCAACCGCTACCTCGATCTGCAGCCCGTCATGGCCAGCGCGGCGGCGGCCACCGGCAAGGTGGCCCTGGCCTACGACCTCGATCCGGCCGACGACGACCTGTACTGCCGGCATTCGGTCTGGGTCTTGTTCGTGTCGCCGCAGCAGGCGGCGCGGCTGCCCGCCGGCCTGGCCGATGGGGCGGTGCTGGCCGTCAAGCCCGGCTTCAAGCCCTGGACCGACACCTTCTCCAACCTGCTCACCATCCTCAAGTGACAGCCCGGTCCCGCAGCCACTGCGCCAGCGGCAACGGGCGGGCGAAGTGGTAGCCCTGCAGGCCGCCGCAGTCGCTGGCCGACAGGAAGCGGGCCTGCGCCTCGGTCTCCACGCCTTCGGCCACCACCCGCAGGCTCAGGTGGCTGGCCATGGAAAGGATGGCGCGCACGATGCCGGTGTTGCCGGCGTCGTGTGGCACGTCCTGCACGAAGCCCTTGTCGATCTTGATCTCGTACAGCGGCAGGCGCCGCAGGTAGGCCAGGCTGGAGTAGCCGGTGCCGAAGTCGTCGATCGAGAAGCGGATGCCCAGCGCGACCAGCTCGGCCATGCGCGCCACCGTGTCGTCGAAGTGTTCGATCAGCAGGCCTTCGGTGACCTCGAACACCAGCCGGTCTGCCGGCGCGCCGGTCTCCGTCAGCACCTGGCGCACCTGGGCCACGAAGTCCTCTGCGTGGAACTGGCGCGGGCTCACGTTGACCGACAGCGTGTGGTCGCTGCCCGACGCTCGCAGGCGCGCCAGGGCCTCGCAGGCCTGGCGCAGCACCCATTGGCCCAGCGGCACGATCATGCCGCTGGCCTCGGCCACCGGGATGAACAACATCGGTGAAACCAGGCCACGCCGGGGGTGGTGCCAGCGCAGCAGCAGCTCGGCGCCGACCTCGCGCCCCTGGCCGTCCACCTGCGACTGCGCGTGGGCCTCGAACTGCTGCTGTTGCAGCGCGTCCTTGAGGTCCTGCTCGATCGCCAGGCGCTCCTCGACCTCGGCCTGCATCTCGATCTGGAAAAAGGCCGTGCGGTTGCGCCCGCCAGCCTTGGCCCGGTACATCGCCGTGTCGGCCTCGCGCAGCAGGTCATCCACCGCCGTGCCGTGGCGCGGGAACAGCGTCAGGCCGATGCTGCCGGTGGTCGAGTAGCGCGAGCCCTCGATCTCGTGCGGACGGTCCAGCGCCGCGCGCACCTTCTCGGCCACCGCCATGGCGCCGTGGGCCGCCTGTTCGGCGTGGGTGCCCAGGTCGCTGATCAGCACCACAAATTCGTCGCCACCCAGGCGGGCCACCGTGTCCTCGCCGCGCAGCAGTTCGGCCAGGCGCTGGGCCACTTGCTGCAGCAGCGCGTCGCCCACCGAGTGGCCACGCGCGTCGTTGATGTGCTTGAAGTGGTCGAGGTCGAGGAACATCAGCGCGCCGAACTGCCCAGTGCGCTGGGCCGAGGCCAGCGCGTGGCCGATGCGGTCGGTCAGCATGCGCCGGTTGGGCAAGCCGGTCAGGGCGTCGAAGTAGGCCAGGCGGTGGGTGTGTTCCTCGGCCGCCTTGCGCTCGGTGATGTCGGAGATGAAACCGTGCCACACGATGCTGCCATCGGGCAGTGCCTCGGGCATGGCCTCGCCGCGGCGCCAGCGCAGGCCCTGCTGCGGCAGCACCACCCGGAATTCCAGCTGCCAGGGCGTCAGTTTTTCGACCGATTGCATCACCGACTGCTGCAGCATGGGGAGGTCGTCCGGGTGCACGCGCTGCCGGATCAAGCTGTTCTCGCGCATCTCCTCGGCGGTGTACTCCAACATGTTCCAGATGCCTTCGCTGGCGTAGGGCATGCTGAAGTGCCCGTCCGGGTGGCGCTGCAGCTGGTAGATCACGCCGGGCACCCGGCGCGCGAGGTTGTTGAGCAAATCCAGGCTCTGCTTGAGCCTGCGCGCCCATTGCTCGCGTTCGCTGATGTCTCGGAACATGAAGCTGGCGCGGGCTTCGCCACCGGCATCGGCGTAGTAGACCGAGCTGACCTCGACCTCGAAACGCTCGCCGTTGCCCCGGTACATGGCAATCACGCCGCGCGCCTTGCCGTGGCGCTCGCGCTCGTCCAGCAGGGGCTGCAGCCGGGGGTCGTCCATGACCAGGATCTGTTCGCGCGGACGCTGGAGGATCTCGGCCTCGCTCAGGCCCAGCATCTGGCAGGCGGCGGGGTTGGCCGACAGCACCGCGCCGCCGGGGCGTGTCTCCAGCAGGCCGTCCATGCTGGTGTTGAACAGCAGCTCGAAACTGGCCTGGGTGGCCTGGCGCTCACGTTCGGCGCGCTGGCGTTCACTGAGGTCGGTGTTGGTGCCCGACAGCCGCACGGCGCGGCCGTGCTCGTCGCGCAGGATGTGGCCACGCGAGAGCACCGGCACGTAGCTGCCGTCGCGGTGGCGCAGCCGGAACTCGGCCGCGTAGTGGGTGGCGGTGCTGCGGATGGCGGCCTTGAAGTCCTGGGCCACCCTGTCCTGGTCGTCCGGGTGGATCAGGGACTCCCAGTCGAGGTGGGCCTGCGGCCGCTCGCCCGAGGTGTAGCCCAGCATGGTCCAGCCGCGCTCCGAGTTGTAGCGTTCACCGGTGCGCAGGTCCCAGTCCCACCAGCCATCGTTGGCGCCCTTGAGCACCAGCTCCAGCCGTGTTTCCCGCAGTTGCACCTGCTGCTGCAGATCCTGCAGCGCCTGGTGTTGTTGGGCCATGTCTTTCAGTGCCGCGCCGAGGATGGCGTTGTGCCGGCGCAGCTCGAGGTGGGCCATCACCTGGTGCGACAGCACCCGCAGGGCCTCGCGCTCCTGTGGGCTGAACTGCCGGGGTCGGGAGTCGATCACGCACAGCGTGCCCAGCGCGTGCCCTTCGGTGGTCCACAGTGGGGCGCCCGCGTAGAAGCGGATGTGGGGTTGCTGCGTGACCAGGGGGTTGGCGGCAAAACGCGCGTCCTGCTGCGCGTCTTCCACCACCATCACCTCTCGGCCGCGTATCGCCTGGTCGCAGAAGGCGATGTCGCGCGGGGTTTCCTGCACCGCCATGCCGACGCGCGACTTGAACCATTGCCGCTCGCCGTCGATCAGCGAGACCAGGGCGATGGGCGTCTGGAACCAGCGCGCGGCCAGCTGGGTCAGCTCGTCCAGCGCCGCGTCCGGCGGCGTGTCCAAGACATGAAAGGCCCGCAACTCTGCCAGCCGTGCGGCTTCAAGGCGCTCGGTGTCGGTTGGCTGAGGGGTGGCGGGTTCGGTGGCCACGGGGGCAGGCATACAGGTGGAGACGGGTGCGAGCCCAGTAAATGACACCTGAATTTAACACTCAAGCCCCCAGCCAGGGGGTGCCATGGTTTCGTGTGCCCTGGCCAGGGTGGTGCCGGTCAGTGGGGGCGCACCCGTTGCCGCAGCCAGGCCGCCAGGGGCTCGGGACGGGCAAAACGGTAGCCTTGCATCACCGGGCAGCCGCTGGCGGCCAGAAAACGCGACTGCACCTCGGTCTCCACGCCATCGGCCACCACGTTCAGCTTGAGGTGCCTGGCCATGGCGAGGATGGCGCGCACGATGGCGGTGTCGCCCGCGTCCTCGGGTGTGTCCTGCACAAAACCCTTGTCGATCTTGAGTTCGTACAGCGGCAGGCGCTTGAGGTAGGCCAGGCTGGAGTAGCCGGTGCCGAAGTCGTCGATGGAAAAACGCAGGCCCATGGCCACCAGCTCGTCCATGCGCGCCACGGTGTCGTCGATGTGTTCGATCAGCAGGCCTTCGGTGACCTCGATCACCAGTTGCCCGGCGGGGGCGCCGCTGCGTGCCAGCACCTCGCGCATCTGGGCCACGAAGTTGTCGGTGTGGAACTGGCGCGGGCTGACGTTGACCGACAGGGTCAGCGGCCGCCCGGCCGCCTGCAGGCGCACCAGGGTGTCGCAGGCCTGGCGCAGCATCCACTGGCCCAGCGCCACGATCAGGCCGCTGGCCTCGGCCACCGGGATGAACTGCGCCGGCGACACCAGGCCACGTGTCGGGTGGTGCCAGCGCACCAGCAGTTCGGCGCCCACCTCCCGGCCCACGCTGTCCACCTGCGACTGCGCGTAGGCTTCGAGCTGCCCGCCCAGCAGCGCCTCCTTGAGGTCCTGTTCGATGGACAAGCGCTCCTCCACCTCGGCCTGCATCTCGATCTGGAAGAAGGCCGTGCGGTTGCGACCGTCGGCCTTGGCGCGGTACATGGCGGTGTCGGCCTCGCGCAGCAGGTCTTCGACCGCGCTGCCGTGGCGCGGAAACAGGGTCAGGCCGATGCTGCCGGTGGTGGAGTAGCGCGCGCCTTCGATCTCGTGCGGGCGGTCGAGCGCGGCGCGCACCTTCTCGGCCACCGCCAGTGCGCTGCGTGCCGCCTGATCGGCGTGTGGGCCCATGTCGCTGATCAGCACCACAAACTCGTCGCCCCCCAGGCGTGCCACCGTGTCCTCGGCGCGCAGCAGCCGGTTGAGGTTGTGGGCCACCTGCTGCAGCAGGGCGTCGCCCACCGAATGACCGCGGGCGTCGTTGATGTGCTTGAAGTTGTCCAGGTCGAGGAACATCAGCGCGCCAAACTGCCCGGTGCGCTGGGCCGAGGCCAGCGCGTGGGCGATGCGGTCGATCAGCAGGCGCCGGTTGGGCAGGCCGGTGAGGGCGTCGTAGTAGGCCAGCCGGTGGGTGTGCTCCTCGGTCTGCTTGCGTTCGGTGATGTCGGAGATGAAGCCGTACCAGACCACACAGCCGTCGGCCAGCCGCTCGGGCATGGCGTCGCCCAGGCGCCAGCGCAGGCCCTGCTGGGGCAGCCGCACGCGGAACTCGTGGTGCCACGGCGTCAGGCTGCGGGCCGACACCTCGACCGAGTGCAGCAGCGCGCTGATGTCGTCCGGGTGGACGTGGCGCAGGAGGATGGTCGGGTCTTGCTTGACCTGCTCGGGCGTGTGTTCGTAGATGGCCCACATGCCCTCGCTGGCGTAGGGCATGGTGAGGTGGCCGTCAGGGTGCAGCTGCATCTGGTAGAGCACGCCGGGCACGCGGCGCGCCAGGCTGTTGAGCATGTCCAGGCTGTCCTTGAGGCGCTGTTCCCAGCGGTGGCGTTCGCTCACGTCGCGGAACACCAGGCTGGCCCGCTGCTCGCCGCCCGGGGTGGTGTAGCTGGCGGTGGTCACCTCCACCTCGAAGCGCTCGCCGTTGCCGCGGATCATGGTGATCTCGCCACGCGCCCGGCCCAGGCGCTGGCGCTCGCCCAGCAGCTGGCTCAGCCGGGGGTCGTCGGCGGCCATCAGCTCGTGGGGGTCGCGCTGGCGGATCTCGGCCTCGCTCAGGTCCAGCATGGCGCAGGCCGCCGGGTTGGCCGACAGCAGCTCGCCGTCGGGGCGGGTCTGCATCACGCCGTCCATGCTGGTGGCGAACAGCAGCTCGAAGTTGGCCTGCGTGGCCTCGCGCTCGCGTTCGGCGCGCTGGCGTTCGCTGAGGTCGGTGTTGGTGCCCGACAGGCGCAGCGCGTGGCCCCGCTCGTCGCGCAGGATGTGGCCACGCGAGAGCACCGGCACGTAGCTGCCGTCGCGGTGGCGCAGGCGGATTTCGGTCGCGTAGTGGGTGGCCGGGCTGCGGATGGTGGCCTGCAGGCTGGTGGCCATGGCCAGCCGGTCCTCGGGGTGGATCAGTTCTTCCCAGATGGTTTCGTAGGGCGGGTGCTCGCCTTCGGGGTAGCCCAGCATGGCCCAGCCGCGGGCCGAGTGGTGGCGCTCGCCGGTGCGCAGGTCCCAGTCCCACCAGCCATCGTTGGCGCCCTTGAGCACCAGTTCCAGCCGGGTTTCGCGGGCGTGCATCTGGTGCTGGAGTTCCTGCAGCTGGCGGTGCTGGGTGGCCTGCTCGTCCAGGGCCGCTTGCAGCAGGGCATTGCGCCGGCGCAGCTCCAGCTGGTTCATCACCTGGCGCGACAACACGGCCAGGGCGGCGCATTCGTGTGCGGTGAACTGGCGCGGCTCGCGGTCAATCACACACAGCGTGCCCAGCGCGTGGCCGTCGGGTGTGCGCAGCGGCGCGCCGGCATAAAAGCGCATGCCGGCCTGGCCGTGCACCAGCGGGTTGTCGCGAAAACGCGGGTCGTTGCGGGCGTCGCTCACCACCGTCACGCCGCTGTCGCGCATGGCGTGGTCGCAAAAGGCCAGCGAGCGGGGCGTCTGCGCCACCGCCACGCCCACGCGGGACTTGAACCACTGGCGCTGTTCGTCGAGCAGGGAGACCAGGGCGATGGGCACCTGGAAGATGCGGGCTGCGAGCTGGGTCAGTTCGTCCAGGGCGGCGTCGGGTGGGGTGTCGAGCACCGCGTAGCTGTGCAGCGCCGCCAGCCTGGCGCGTTCAACCGCGTCGTCGGGTGGGGGGGCCGAAGGCCAGGAGGCGGGGCGGTTCGGTGGCACGGCGAACGGGATGGTGTGCCAACCAATCTATCACCCGCTCTTCGACCCCGACCGCCGGCCAGACCACCCCAGCCGCCCATTCGTCGATACGGCCCGGGCGCTCAGGGGCTGCGTCGCGTCGGCGCGGCCGCACTCCAGCGCTCGTCCCAGTCGGCCGGGCCGTCATGCCCCTGGCGCAGGGCGTCCATGTGGCGGCGGTCGCGTTTGGTCGGGCGGCCTTCGCTCAGATCCAGCGCGGGCTCGGGCGCCAGGCGGCGCTGCTCGGCCTGGGCCAGCCGTCGCGCCACCGAGTCGGCGTTTTCCTCGTAGAGCAGGGCGGCCTGCGGCGCTGGGCCGCGCACGCCGCTGATGGCGCGCACCACCACGGTCTTGAGCACGGGGCCCTGGGCCACCTCCAGCTCGTCGCCGATCCGGACCTCGCGCGCCGGCTTGACGGGTTGGCCGTTGACGCGCACGCGGTGTTTCTCGATCGCCTCCACCGCCAGCGCGCGGGTCTTGAAGAAGCGGGCCGCCCACAGCCATTTGTCCAGGCGCAGGCGCTCGGTGCTGGCCGGGTGGTCGGGTGGGATGGCGGGGCTGCGGGGGCTCATCGTGTCGGGTCCTCGTCAGAAGGGCGGGCCAGGGGCAGCCGCACGCAGGCCTCGAGGCCCACGGTGCGGCCGTGGGCGCGGCGGTTGTCCAGCGTGATCTCGCCGCCCAGCGAGCGCGTGATTTCCTGGCAGATGGCCAGGCCCAGCCCGCTGCCGCCGGGCAGCGCGCCGGGCTGCGCGTGGCGCGCGAAAGGCTCGAACAGGTGGGCCCGCAGGCTGGCCGGGATGCCCGGTCCGCTGTCGGCGATGGTGAGCGCCGCGGTGCGCTCGTCGCACACCAGGCGGATGTCCAGCGTGGCCGCGGCCGGGATGTGTTTGATGGCGTTGTGCAGCAGGTTGCGCGCCAGCTCGCGCAGCGCCCATTCGTGGGCGCGCACGGGCGCCGGGTCGGTGGCGATGGCGAAGTCCAGCTGGCGCTCGGCGATCAGCGGCGCCAGGTCCAGGGCCACGTCGCGCACCACCGTGGCCCAGTCGAGCACCGGGGCGTCGTCCTGCTGGCGCAACTGCTCCACCTTGGCCAGCGACAGCATCTGGTTGGCCAGCTCGGTGGCGCGGTTGACGGTGTGTTCGATCTCGCCCAGCGCGAGCATGGGGTCGACGTCGCCACGCCGGGCCGACTGCACCTGGGTCTTGAGCACCGCCAGCGGGGTGCGCAGCTGGTGGGCGGTGTCGCGCACGAAGCGCTTCTGGTGGCTCAGCAGGTGGGCCAACCGGGCCATGTGCTGGTTGGTGGCTTCCACCAGCGGGCGCACCTCGCGCGGGGCTTCGCTGGCCTGCAGGGGCGTGAGGTCGCTGTCGCTGCGGTCGGCCAGCGCAGCGCTCAGGCGGCGCACCGGGCGGGTCGCGCGTTGCACCACCAGCACCACCACGCCGGCGATCACGGCCAGCAGCAGAGCCTGGCGCCACAGGGTGTCGACCAGCATCTGGCGCGCCAGGGTCTGGCGCAGCTCCAGCGTTTCGGCCACCTGGATGGTGACCATGCCTTGCCCGCCGGGGCCGGACACCGGCTGCAGCAGCACGGCGATGCGCACCGGCTCGCCCCGGTACTGGCCGTCGTAGAAGTCCACCAGGGCCGCGTACAGGCTCTTGGTCGGCAGTTCGCCGCGCCACAGCGGCAGGTCGTCGAAGCCTGAGACCATCTCGCCCTCGAAGCCGCTGACGCGGTAGTAGAGGCGGCTGCGGTTGTCGGCCTCGAAGGGCTCCAGCGCCGAGTAGGGCAGGGTGGCGCGCACCCGGGCCTGTTCACCCTGACCCACCATCTCCAGCTGTTCGCCGATCGATTTGGCGGTGGCCAGCAGGGTGCGGTCGTAGGCAGTGTCGGCGGCGCGCAGCGCCTGGCGGTACAGCACACCGCTGTTGACCAGCACCAGCAGCAGCACCGGCACCAGGATACCGATCATCAGCTGGCTGCGCAGCGAGTGCGCCTGCCACCAGTGTGAGAGCCTGTTCATGATCTCAACGAGGTCACGCAAGTGCCTTTTAGGGATGGGCTGCCAGGCGCGAAACGCAGACGGGCCGGTGGCCCGTCGAGGCTTTGCAACGCCGCAGAGCGCCCGAAAAGGCGCCTGCCCTGCGGGTTGGAACGAAATCGGGCGATTTGCCCACCCATCCCCTTGCATGGGCATGAGCCCATGCGGCGGGTCTGTGCGGTCAACTCATCCCGATTGCGTTCCAACGTGACCCCGTTGAGATCATGAGCAGGCTCTGCGAGGTGGTTCATGCCGGCGCCTTGAGCAGGTAGCCCAGGCCCCGCAGCGTGACCAGCTGCACGCCGGTGTCCGCGATCTTCTTGCGCAGGCGGTAGACCACCACCTCGATGGCTTCGTACTGCACCTCGCTTTCGCCCGGAAACACCAGCTCGAACAGGCGCTCCTTGGCGATGGCGTGGCCGGGCCGCGCCAGCAGGGCGCGCAGCAGGGCCAGTTCGCGCGGCGCCAGGTCCAGCGCCTGGCCATGGTGGTAGACCGCGCCGCTGCCGGCGTCGCAGTACAGGCCGCCGACCATGGCCGTGGGCTCCGCCGCGGGCGGGGGCGCGCCGGCCGCGCGGCGCACCAGGGCACGCACGCGGGCCTCCAGCTCATCGAGGTCGAAGGGCTTGGGCAGGTAGTCGTCGGCGCCGGTGTTCAGGCCCAGGATGCGGTCGCCCACGGTGCCGCGGGCGGTGAGGATGAGCACCGGCGTGCGCAGGCCGGCGGCACGCGCCTGTGCCAGCACCTGCAGGCCGTCCAGCCCGGGCAGGCTCAGGTCCAGCAGCACGGCGTCGGGGCGGATGCTGCGCCACATGTCCAGCGCGCGCAGGCCGTCGTCGCAGGTGTGCACCGCCATGCCCTGGCGCTCCAGCGCGCGCTGCAGCGTGGCACGCATGGTGGGGTTGTCTTCGACCAGCAGCAGCTTCATGTGCAAACCATACCAGCCGGCACGCGCGGGCTCGCCAGGTGGGTGGATGACCTAGGGTTTCCACGGGGGTGGTGGACAGTGGACTGACAGCCTCGCGGGTCAACATCCGTGTCGTCCGAACAACCCTCAGGAGACACGCATGCGTCGAGATACCTTCCTCAAGTCCCTGGCCGCCCTGGCGGCTTCCGGTGCCCTGCCCCTGTCGGCCTGGGCCGCCGCCAACGTGAAGATGATGATTCCCGCCAACCCTGGGGGCGGCTGGGATTCGACCGGCCGCGCGCTGGGCAAGGCGCTGCAGGACGCGGGCGTGGCCGCCTCGGTGACATACGAGAACAAGGGCGGCGCGGCCGGCGCCATCGGCCTGGCGCAGTTCTTCAACGCCAGCAAGGGCGACCCCAACGCCATGATGGTGATGGGC
Source organism: Hydrogenophaga sp. OTU3427 (assembly GCF_038440225.1). Classification (NCBI taxonomy): domain Bacteria; kingdom Pseudomonadati; phylum Pseudomonadota; class Betaproteobacteria; order Burkholderiales; family Comamonadaceae; genus Hydrogenophaga; species Hydrogenophaga sp. OTU3427. Next base: position 38,785 of record NZ_JASATI010000001.1, read on the forward strand.
GCCGTGATGCTGGGCGGCATCATCACCGGCAAGCCGCCGGTGTCCATCACCCAGGTCACGCCGATCGCGCGCCTGACCACCGAATACAACGTCTTCGTGCTGCCCGAGAACTCGCCCTACAAGAGCATGGCCGAGGTGGTGGCGCAGATGAAGAAGGACCCGGGCAGCGTCAAGTGGGGAGGCGGCTCGCGCGGCTCCACCGAACACATCGCCGCGGCCATGATCGCGCGCGAGGCCGGCGTCGATGCGGCCAAGATCAACTACGTGCCCTTCCGTGGCGGTGGTGAAGCCACGGCGGCCATCCTGGGCGGCAACGTCACCGTGGGCGGCAGCGGCTTCAGCGAGTTCCAGCAGTACATCGAGGCCGGCAAGATGAAGGCCATCGGCGTGACCGCGCCCGCCCGCATCAAGGGCATCAACGTGCCGACCCTGAAGGAGCAGGGCATCAACGTCGAGATCGGCAACTGGCGCGGTGTCTATGGCGCCGCCGGCATCACCCCGGCCCAGCGTGACGCGCTGACCGAGATGATCGTCAAGGCCACCAAGAGCAAGGCCTGGGCCGAGGCGCTGGACAAGAACGGCTGGACCCCGGCCCTGCTGACCGGCAAGGCGTTCGATGAGTTCGTGGACCGCGACTTCGCCGGCCTGCGTGCCATCATGGTCAAGTCCGGCATGATCTGACGCGACGGGTGGCCCACATGAGTCAAGCACCCAATCGCCCCCAACCGGCGTCCTTGCCCGAAGTCCTGATCGGCGTGGGCGTCCTCGCCCTGGCCGCCTTCCTGGCCTGGGGCGCCACCGGCATCTCCAGCGAGGCGGGTTACGCCGGTGTGGGCCCCAACTTCCTGCCCTGGATGGTGTCGGCCGCACTGGCCATCTGCGGCGTCTGGCTGCTGTGGGAAGCCCGCAGCGGCGGCTACCGCTCCCGCGAGGCGCCATCGGGTGCCGAGCGGGGCGACTGGCCCGCTTTTGCCTGGGTGTCGGTGGGCGTGCTGGCCAACGCCGCGCTGATCACCACCCTGGGTTTTGTCGTCAGTTGCGCCCTCTGTTTTGTGCTGGCCGTGCGCGGCCTGCGCATCGCCGAAGGCAAACCAGGCGGCGGCCTGCACCAGACCCTGAAGGATGCGGCGGTGGGCCTGCTGATCTCGGCCCCGGTCTACTGGCTGTTCACCAAAATCCTCGCCGTGAACCTCCCCGGCCTCACCGCCACCGGCTGGTTGTAACAAGAGCCCCCGAAGCGCCTGTGGCGCCTCCCCCCCCAAGGGGCGGCACCAGCCGTCCGGCAGAGCCGGCGCGGCGGTGTCCCCGGATGGCGGGTGTGGCGGGCCGCTGCGGTTGCGAACCGGAAAAGAAAGTCGATATGGACACCTGGAACCTTCTCCTGGGTGGCTTTGCCACCGCCGCCACACCCATCAACCTGTTGTGGGCTTTTGTGGGCTGTGTGCTGGGCACCGCCATCGGCGTGCTGCCTGGCCTGGGCCCGGCCGTGACCGTGGCCATGCTGCTGCCCATCACTTCGCAGGTGGAGCCCACCGCGTCGATGATCTTCTTCTGCGGCATCTACTACGGTGCCATGTACGGTGGCTCGACCACCTCCATCCTGCTCAACACCCCCGGTGAAACCGGCACCATGGTGACCGCGCTGGAAGGCTTCAAGATGGCCAAGAGTGGGCGCGCCGGCGCGGCCCTGGCCACCTCGGCCATCGGCTCCTTCGTCGCCGGCACCATCGCCACCGTGCTGGTCACGCTGGCGGCACCGGTGATGGCCAGCTTCGCGGTCAAGCTCGGGCCGCCGGAGTACTTCTGCCTGATGCTGCTGGCTTTCACCACCGTGAGCGCGGTGCTGGGGCAAAGCACGCTGCGCGGGCTGACCGCGCTGTTCCTGGGCCTGGCCATGGGCCTGATCGGCATCGACCAGATCACCGGGCAGGTGCGTTATTCCGGCGGCGTGCCCGAGTTGATGGATGGCGTGGAAGTGGTGCTGGTGGCCGTGGGCCTGTTCGCCGTGGCCGAGGCGCTGTACAACGCGCTCTACGAAGGCCGCAGCGTGAGCCAGATGAACAAGATGAACAAGGCCCACATGACCGGCGCCGAATGGAAGCGGTCCTGGCCGGCCTGGCTGCGGGGCACCTTCATCGGCTTCCCGTTCGGCACCATCCCGGCCGGTGGTACCGAGATCCCGACCTTTCTGAGCTATGCCACCGAGCGCAAGCTGTCCAAGCACCAGGAGGAGTTCGGCACCACTGGCGCCATCGAAGGCGTGGCCGGTCCCGAGGCCGCCAACAACGCCGCCGTGACCGCCACCCTGGTGCCGCTGCTGACCCTGGGCATCCCCACCTCGGTGACGGCCGCCATCTTGCTCAACGCCTTCCAGAACTACGGCATCAACGCCGGCCCTCAGCTGTTCCAGACCTCGTCTTCGCTGGTCTGGGCGTTGATCGCCTCGCTCTACATCGGCAACATCATGCTGCTGGTGCTCAACCTGCCCTTGGTGGGGCTGTGGGTCAAGCTGCTCAAGATTCCCAAGGCCCAGCTCTACGCCGGCATCCTGATCTTCGCCACCGTCGGTGTGTACGGCATGCGCCAGAGCGCCTTCGACCTCTACCTCATGTACGGCCTGGCGCTGGTGGGGCTGCTGATGCGCCGCTACGACTTCCCCATCGCGCCCGTCATCGTCGGCCTCATCCTGGGCCCCCTGGCCGAAGCCCAGTTGCGCAACGCGCTGTCCATCGGCTCCGGCAGCTGGGTGGTGTTCATCGAGCGGCCGATGTCGCTGACGCTGCTGGTGGTGGTGGTCCTGGTGCTGCTCACGCCGCGCCTGCTGGCGTGGCGACGCAAGGTTTGACGTAACGCCCCCACGCTTCGCCGTCGCGCGGGTTGCTGCCCGCTCCCCGTGGGCGCGCGGTCTTGCGGGAGCGTGACCCGGCACTGGGGCCTCTGTGCCGCGACAGCGTCTCATCAGGGCATCGTCGGGTCCCCATGCGCGCTACCATGCGCGCCATGTCCACCCCACCCGAGACCAACAGCCGCCTGCCGCGCGACGCCCAGAGCATCCTGGAGCTGGCCGCGCGTTCCATGTTCGATCTGTTCGCCCACGCCAGCGAGGGCATGATGCTGGTGGACCGCGAGGCGCGCGTGGTCTGGATCAACGACCAGTACCGCCGTTTCCTGCCGGCCCTGGGCTTTGAGCGCGAGGAAGACTTTGTCGGCCACCCGGTCTCCAGCGTGGTGCAGAACACGCAGCTGCACCAGGTGCTGGCCACGGGCAAACCCATCCTGATCGACTTGCTGACCAACAAGGCAGGCACCTTTGTGGTCAGCCGCATCCCGCTGCGCGACGAGGCGGGCGAGGTGATGGGTGCTTTGGGCATCGTGTTGTTCGACCACCCCGAAACCACGCTGCAGCCGCTGATCGCCAAGTTCGCCCGCATCGAGAACGACCTCAACGAGGCCCGGCGCGAGCTGGCCAGCCAGCGGCGCAGCAAATACACCTTCGCCAGCTTCGTGGGCAGCAGCCCGGCGGCGGTGGAGGTCAAGCGCCAGGCGCGCCGCGCCGCGCAGTCCAGCAGCCCGGTGCTGCTGCTGGGCGAAACCGGCACCGGCAAGGAGCTGCTGGCGCACGCCATCCACGCCGCGTCCGAACGCGCTGGCCGCGCCTTTGTGGGCGTGAACATCGCGGCCGTGCCCGACACCCTGCTGGAGGCCGAGTTTTTTGGCGTGGCGCCCGGCGCCTACACCGGGGCCGATCGCAAGGGGCGCGAGGGCAAGTTCAAGCTGGCCGATGGTGGCACCCTGTTCCTGGACGAGGTGGGCGACATGCCGGCCGCCGTGCAGGCCAAGCTGCTCCGGGTGCTGCAGGAGGGCGAGGTGGAGCCGCTGGGTTCCAACAAGCTGGTGCGGGTGGACGTGCGGGTGGTGGCCGCCACCTCGCGCGACCTGCCGCAGCTGGTGCGCGAGGGGCGCTTCCGCGAGGACCTGTTCTACCGCCTCAACGTGCTGCCCATCCACCTGCCGCCCCTGCGCGAGCGCCGCAGCGACATCGCCATGCTGACGGAGGTGTTGTGCGAGGACATCGCAGCGCGCAGCGGAGGTGTGCAGATGGACCTGGCGCCCGAGGCGTTGGCGCTGCTGCAGGCCCAGGCCTGGCGCGGCAACATCCGCGAACTGCGCAACGTGCTGGAGCAGGTGGCCTTGCGCACCGACGACCACCACATCACCGGCGCCACGCTGGAGGCGGTGTTGCGCAGCGCTGGCCAGCAGCAGATTGCGACGCCGCTGGTGCTGCCCGAGCCTGCCACCGCCGCCAGCGACGACACCGTGCTGCGTCCCCTGGCCGAGCAGGTGGCCGCGCTGGAGCGCCGTGCCATGCGCGCGGCGCTGGCGCACACCGGCGGCAACCGCTCGGCCGCGGCACGCCTGCTGGGCATGTCGCGGGCGAGCTTTTACGACAAGCTGGCGGCCCTGGGTTAGGTGTCTGATATTCAGACAATTGTCTGAAAAATTGACAGTTGAAATTCATGTGGATTGTCTGAATTTCAGACAATACACATGAAATTATAGAAAAAACCCATACAAATCAAGGCTGTTTGGGCCTGGCACGATGTGTGCAAACTGGCACGGCAGGCGGCCTGTGCCGCCCCTATACCCACTGGAGACAAGCATGATCAACACCACCCGCCGCCTGGCGGTCGTCGCCCTGGCCTGCGCCTCGACCCTGGCCTTCGCCCAATCCAAGGAAGTCCGCATCGCCCACGTCTACAGCAAGACCGGCGCGCTGGAAGCCTATGCCAAGCAGACCCACGTGGGCCTGATGATGGGCCTGGACTACGCCACCGGCGGCACCATGGAAGTGGCCGGCAAGAAGCTGGTGGTCATCGAGAAGGACGACCAGGGCAAGCCCGACCTGGGCAAGAGCCTGCTGGCCGCCGCCTACGGGGACGACAAGGCCGACATCGCGGTCGGCCCGACCGCCTCGCCGGTGGCCCTGGCCATGCTGCCGGTGGCCGAGGAGTACCGCAAGATCCTGCTGGTGGAGCCCGCCGTGGCCGACTCCATCACCGGCGACAAGTGGAACAAGTACATCTTCCGCACCGGCCGCAACAGCTCGCAGGATGCCATCTCCAATGCCGTGGCGCTGGACAAGCCCGAGAACACCCTGGTCACGCTGGCGCAGGACAACGCGTTCGGTCGTGACGGCGTCAAGGCCTTCCGCGAATCGATCAAGAAGGGCAAGCTGGTGCACGAGGAGTACCTGCCCGCCGCCACCACCGACTTCACCGCCGGCCTGCAGCGTGTGGTCGACAAGCTCAAGGACGTGCCTGGCCGCAAGTTCGTCTGGGTGGTCTGGGCCGGCGCCAACTCGCCCTTCAGCAAGTTCGCCGAGCTGGAGCTCAAGAAGCGCTACAACATCGAGCTCGCCACCGGCGGCAACATCCTGCCAGCCATGACCGCCTACAAGCAGTTCCCCGGCATGGAAGGCGCGGCCTATTACTACTTCGGCATCCCCAAGAACCCGGTGAACGAGGCCATGGTGGCCCGCCACTACAAGGAGTTCAAGAGCCCGCCGGACTTCTTCACCGCTGGCGGCTTCAGTGCCGCCATGGCCCTGGTGACCGCGCTCAAGAAGACCAACGGCGACGCCAGCGCCGCCAAGCTCATCCCCGCCATGGAAGGCATGAGCTTTGACACCCCCAAGGGCAAGATGACCTTCCGCAAGGAAGACCACCAGGCCATGCAGAGCATGTACCACTTCAAGATCAAGGCCGACCCCGCGTTTGCCTGGGGCGTGCCCGAGCTGGTGCGGGAGATCAAGCCTGAAGAGATGGATGTCCCTATTCGAAACAAGCGCTGAGCGCTTGTCCCCTCGCGCCGCACCCTAGGGGGCGCGTCACCCCCCAGAGGGGGGCAACACGAGCGGACCGGCGGAGCCGGATCCGCCGTGTTCCCGGTTCAGTCACGCGCTCCGACGGAGTTTTTTCCTCATGCTTGAAACACGCGATCTCACGGTCCGCTTTGGTGGGCACGTGGCGGTCAGTGCCGTGTCCTGTGCGTTCGCGCCGGGCACGCTGACCGCCATCGTGGGCCCCAACGGCGCCGGCAAGACCACTTACTTCAACCTGATCTCGGGCCAGATCAAGGCCTCGGCGGGCTCGGTGGCGATGAACGGCCAGGACCTCACGCCGCTGGGCGCGGCCGCGCGGGCACAGGCCGGCCTGGGCCGCGCCTTCCAGCTGACCAACCTGTTTCCGCAGCTCAGCGTGCGCGAGAACGTGCGCCTGGCGGTGCAGGCGCGCGCCAAGGCCGGGCTGGACCTCTGGCGCATCTGGAGCGACCGGCGCGACCTGCTCGAAAAGACCGACCGCGTGCTCGAGGCCGTGGCCCTGGCCGACAAGCGCGATGCCGTGGCGGCCAGCCTGCCCCACGGCGACCAGCGCAAGCTGGAGGTGGGCATCCTGATGGCGCTGGAGCCCCAGGTCTTCATGTTCGACGAACCCACCGCCGGCATGAGCGTGGACGAGGTGCCGGTCATCCTCAACCTGATCCGCAATCTGAAGAACGACAAGACCAAGACCATCCTGCTGGTCGAACACAAGATGGACGTGGTGCGCGAACTCTCGGATCGCATCATCGTGCTGCACAACGGCGAACTGGTGGCCGATGGCGATCCCGAGACCGTGATCGCCTCGCCAGTGGTCCAACAGGCTTACCTCGGTGTGAATCCCGAAGAGAAGGAGGCCGCATGAGCGCCGACAACCTGCTCACGCTCGAAGGGGTGCACACCCACATCGGGGCTTACCACATCCTGCACGGCGTGGACCTCCAGGTGCCCGCCAACCAGCTCACCATGCTGCTGGGCCGCAATGGCGCAGGCAAGACCACCACGCTGCGCACCATCATGGGCCTGTGGCACGCCAGCCAGGGCCGCATCACGCTGGCCGGGCGCGACATCACCGCCGCCCACACACCCGACATCTCGCGCAGCGGCGTGGCCTACGTGCCCGAGAACATGGGCATCTTCGCCGACCTCAGCGTGAAGGAAAACATGCTGCTGGCGGCGCGGGGGGCGCGCTCGGTGGACGACATCGACACCCAGCGGCTCGAATGGATCTTCGAACTGTTCCCGGCCATGAAGAAGTTCTGGAACCACCCGGCGGGCAAGCTCTCGGGCGGGCAGAAGCAGATGCTGGCGGTCTCTCGTGCCATCGTCGAGCCGCGCGCGCTGCTGCTGATCGACGAGCCCAGCAAGGGCCTGGCCCCCGCCATCATCCAGAACATGATCGCCGCCTTCAAGGCGCTCAAGGCCGCACAAACGACCATCCTGCTGGTGGAGCAGAACTTCAACTTCGCGCGCCAGCTGGGCGACAGCGTGGCCGTGATGGACGACGGCCGCGTGGTGCACAGCGGCAGCATGGCGGAGCTGGCCGAGGACGAGGCGCTGCAAGGCCGCCTGCTTGGTTTGTCCCTGAAGGCACATCAATGAACCCCCACGCTCAACACTTCGTGTATTCGCTGCCCCCCGAGGGGGCGCAGGTCTCCCTTGGGGCGGCCCGGCGGGAGGCCTCATGAAAACCGACTTCGACTACAAGCCGCTGCTGCTGGTGCCGCTGCTGGCACTGATCGCCCTGCCGCTGACCGGCAGCGCCTCCACCTGGCTCACGCTCACCGTGGCCGGCCTGGCCATGGGCATGATCGTGTTCGTCATCGCCTCGGGCCTGACGCTGGTGTTTGGCCTGATGGACGTGCTCAACTTCGGCCACGGGGTGTTCATCGCGCTGGGCGCCTTCGTCGCCACCTCGGTCTTCGCGGCCATGGGCACGTATGTGGAGGCCGACAGTTTGTGGCTCAACCTTGTGGCCTTGCTGCCGGCGATGTTGGTGGCCATGGCGGTGGCCGGTGCGCTGGGTTATGTGTTCGAGCGGCTGATCGTCAAGCCGGTCTATGGCCAGCACCTCAAGCAGATCCTCATCACCATGGGCGGCATGATCATCGGCGAGGAGCTGATCAAGGTCATCTGGGGCCCGCAGCAGATCGCCATGCCGCTGCCGGTGTCGTTGCGCGGCGCCTTCATCTTCGGCGATGCCGCCGTCGAGAAGTACCGCGTGCTGGCGGTGCTGGTGGGCGCGCTGGTCTTTGTCGCCATGGTCTGGACCCTCAACCGAACCAAGGTCGGCCTGCTGATCCGCGCCGGCGTGCAGGACCGCGAAATGGTCGAATCGCTGGGCTACCGCATCGTGCGCCTGTTCATTGGCGTGTTCGTGGCCGGCAGTGCGCTGGCCGGCCTGGGGGGCGTGATGTGGGGTCTGTACCAGCAGACCGTGACGCCGCAGATGGGCGCGCAGGTCAACGTGCTGATCTTCATCGTCATCATCATCGGCGGCCTGGGTTCCACCACGGGGGCCCTCATCGGCGCGCTGCTGGTGGGCCTGATGGCCAACTACACCGGCTTCCTCGCGCCCAAGGTGGCGCTGTTTTCCAACATCGCGCTGATGGTGGCCATCCTGCTGTGGCGGCCTCAGGGTGTGTACCCCGTGGCCAACCGATAAGGGCGCCGGCAACATGCTGTCAAGAATCCTCTCCCACGACCTGCCACGCAGCCGCTGGCTGGCGGCGGCGCTGGTCCTCATCGTGCTGGGGCTGGCCTTTGCGCCCTTCATCTTTCCGGGGGTGAAAGCGCTCAACGTGGCGGCCAAGGTGCTGGTCTTCATCGCCCTGGTGGTGAGTTTCGACCTGCTGCTGGGCTACACCGGCATCGTGAGTTTTGCCCACACCATGTTCTTCGGCATCGGCGCCTACGGCCTGGCCATCGCGCTCAATGCGATGGGGCCGACCTGGGGTGCCATCGCGGTGGGCACGCTGGCCGCGCTCGCCATTTCGCTGGTGTTGTCGCTGGTGATCGGCCTGTTCTCGCTGCGGGTGCGGGCCATCTTCTTCGCCATGATCACGCTGGCCGTGGCCTCTGCCTTCCTCACCCTGGCCTCGCAGCTGTCGGACTTCACCGGTGGCGAGGACGGCCTGACCTTCAAGGTGCCCGAGCTGCTGTCGCCCGGCTTCGCGCTGATGGAAGAGGACTGGGAAGGGCCGTTTGGCGCGGTCGCGCTCAACGGCCGGCTGATCACCTACTACCTGCTGTTTGCGGTGGTCACCGGCCTGTTCCTGATCATGCTGCGCATCGTCAACTCGCCCTTTGGCCGCGTGCTGCAGGCCATCCGCGAGAACGACTTCCGCGCCGAGGCCCTGGGCTACCGCACCGTGGTCTACCGCACGCTGTCCAACGTGCTGGCCGCGCTGTTCGCCACCCTGGCGGGCTGCCTGCTGGCGCTCTGGCTGCGCTACAACGGACCGGACACCTCGCTGTCCTTCGAGATCATGCTGGACATCCTGCTCATCGTGGTCATCGGCGGCATGGGTACGCTCTACGGCGCCATCCTGGGCAGCACCCTGTTCCTGCTCGCGCAGAGCTACCTGCAGGACCTGCTGCGCCTGGCCGGCGGTGCCACCGAAGGCCTGCCGCTGCTTCCCGCCCTGTTCACCCCCGACCGCTGGCTGTTGTGGCTGGGCCTGTTGTTCGTGTTGTCGGTCTACCACTTCCCGACCGGCATCGTCGGGCGCCTGCGCGACCGCGCGCTGCGCCAGCGCACCCCTGGGAGCCCCACATGAGCAGCGCCACACCCGCCTCCCGCTACCTCATCTGCGAGGGCCGCGAAATCCACTTCACGGAGTGGGGTGCCGAGCACACCGACACCGTGATCGCCTGGCATGGCCTCGCCCGCACCGGGCGCGACATGGACGACCTGGCCGAGCACCTGAGCACCCGCTACCGCGTGATCTGCCCTGACACCATCGGCCGCGGCTTGAGTCAGTGGAGCCCGCAGCCCGAGCGCGAATACTGCCTGGACTTCTACGCCCGGATCGCCGTCTCGCTGGTCGACCAGCTGGGTCTGCAGCGTTTCCACTGGGTGGGCACGTCCATGGGCGGCGCCATCGGCCTGGTGGCGGCCGGTGGGCCGCTGTCGGGGCGCATCACGCGCCTGGTGCTCAACGACGTGGGGCCCCAGCTGGCCGACGCCGCCATCCAGCGCATCCGGGGTTATGCGGGCAGCCCGCCGGCCTTCGACACCGTGAGCGAACTGGAGGCCTATTTCCGCACCGTCTACAAGCCCTATGGCTTCCTGACCGATGCGCAGTGGCGCCGCCTGACCGAAAGCTCCACCCGCCGCCTGCCCGACGGCCGCGTGACGCCCCACTATGACCCGGCCATGGTGGCGCAGTTCATCCACCACCCGCACGACTACGAGCGCTGGGACGACTACGAACGCATCACCGTGCCGGTGCTGTGCCTGCGTGGGGAAACGTCCGACCTGCTGCTGGCCGACACCGCCGACGCCATGCGCGAGCGCGGCCCGCGTGCCCTGGTGGTGACGGTGGCCGGTTGTGGCCACGCGCCAGCGCTCAATGTGCCGGACCAGCTGGAGCTGGTGGCGCGGTTTCTGGCCGGGGGCGGCTGAGCGGCGCGTTCAGCGCTGGGCGCCCAGGGCCATCGCACGCGCCCGCGTGTCGCGTGTCGCGGCGTCGTCCGCTTTGGCCTGTGTGGGCCAGCCGCCCAGGTGGCGTTCGCTCAGGTCGGCCAGGGCGCGTAGCCACTCGTTGCGGTCGTTCAGGCAGGGCAGGTAATGGAAGCTTTCGCCGCCCGCGTGCAGGAACGCCGCGCGCGCTTCCATGTTGATTTCTTCCAGGGTTTCCAGGCAGTCGCTGGTGAAGCCGGGACACATGACATCCACCCGTTTCACGCCCGATTGCGCCAGCGCCACCAGCGTCGGTTCGGTGTAGGGCTGCAGCCACTTGGCCTTGCCGAAGCGCGACTGGAAGGTGACCACGTAGCGGTCCTTGGCCAGGCCCAGGGCCTCGGCCAGCAGGCGGCCGGTCTTGAGGCATTCGCAGTGGTAGGGGTCGCCCAGGTGCAGCGTGCGTTCGGGCACGCCGTGGAAGCTCATCACCAGCTTGTCGGGCTGGCCGTGGGCCATCCAGTGCTGGCGCACCGAGGCGGCCAGCGCGGCGATGTAGCCCGCGTCGTCGTGGTAGCGGTTGACGAAGCGCAGCTCCGGGAGGTGGCGCACTTTTCTGCCCCAGTCGTACACCGCGTCCATCACGCTGGCAGTGGTGGTGCCGCTGTACTGCGGGTAGAGCGGCAGGATCAGGATGCGGGTCGCGCCTTCGGCCTTGAGCGCGTCGAGCTGGGCAGCGATGGACGGGCTGCCATAGCGCATGGCGTGGCGCACCAGCACCTGGTGGCCCCGTTCGCCCAAGAAGCCGCGCAGCAGGGTGGCCTGTTTCTCGGTCCAGACCTTGAGCGGGGAGCCCTCGGGCGTCCAGATGGACGCGTATTTGGCCGCCGACTTCGCAGGACGCACGCGCAGGATGATGCCGTGCAGGATCAGCCACCAGAGGGGCTTGGGGATTTCGACCACGCGGCCGTCACCGAGGAATTCGGCCAGGTAGCGGCGCACGGCCGGTGCGGTGGCTTCGTCGGGCGTGCCCAGGTTGCACAGCAGCACGGCGGTCGTGGCGGGCTGCCCGTGGGTGTGTTCGGGTTCGGGTCGGAAGGGCATGCGGTATTCTCGCCCACCTATGCTGGACCCATCACGCATCAAGGCCATCACCCTCGATCTGGACGACACGCTGTGGCCGATCTGGCCCACCATCGCGCGTGCCGAGACGGTGCTGACCACCTGGCTGGCGCCCCGTGCACCCGGCACCGTGGCCTTGCTCGCCCAGCCCGACATGAAGCGACAGATTCGCGCCGATACCGAGGCCGCGCACCCACAGCTGGCGCACGACCTGAGCGCGCTGCGCCGCGAAGCCATCCGCCAGGCCCTGCGCCGCGCCGGCGACGACCCGGCCCTGGCCGAGCCCGCCTTCGAGGTGTTCTTCGAGGAGCGTCAGCGCGTCGAGCTGTTTGCCGATGCGTTGCCGGCACTGGAGGCGCTGAGTGCCCGTTACCCGCTGGTGGCCTTGTCCAACGGCAACGCCGATCTCCGGCGCGTGGGCCTGGAACGCTACTTCAAGGCCGGCCTGAGCGCGCGCGAGTTCGGCGTCGGCAAGCCGGACCCGCGCATTTTCCACGCCGCCGCCGCGCTGGCCGGCGTGCCCGCTGAGGCCACCTTGCACGTGGGCGACGACGCCCACCTCGACGGTGTGGGCGGCCTGGAGGCGGGCATGCAGTTCGCCTGGGTGAACCGCGATGGGCATGACTGGGCCCACCCGCCGCACCAGCCCCACCTCACCGTGAACGATCTGTCGGCCCTGGTCCAGCACCTGGGCTGAGAATCTCCATTCGCCCCGCGCCCGTCACTCCGCCGAGACAGCCCATGACCCTGACCATCCACGGCATCGTGTCGTCCCGCGCCGCCCGGCCCCTGTGGGCCGCGGCCGAGCTGGGCCTGGCCCACGAACACGTGCCCACCCACTATCTCGGTGGCGCCACCCGCACGCCCGAATTCCTGGCGCTCAACCCCAATGGGCGGTTGCCGGTGCTGGTCGACCAGCGGCCCGAAGGCGAGGTGCGGGTCTGGGAGTCGATGGCCTGCACGCTGTACCTGGCCCGCCACCACGGCAAGGGCGACGGCAGCGACATCGCGCCCGCCAACGCGGCCGAGGATGCCGAGGCCTTGCGCTGGAGCTTCTGGGCCGTGACCGAACTCGAGAAGGACGCGCTGACGGTGCTGATGCACCGCGCCGTGATGCCGCCGGAGCAGCGCAAGCCCGAGCTGGCCGACCAGGCCGAGCGGCGCCTGGTGGTCCCCTTGCGTGTGCTGGAGCAGCACCTGCAGCGCCAGCAGGGGCGCGGGCACAGCTGGCTGGCGGCCGACCGCTTCACCGTGGCCGACCTGTGTGTGGCCAGCGTGCTCAACTGGGCCACCCCGGCCGCGGAGTTGATGGCGCGTTTCCCGCTGGCCGGCGAATGGCTGCAGCGCTGCGTGAGCCGGCCGGCCCATGTCCGCTTGCGCGCCACCCCTTGAACACCTGCCAGGAGCCGATCGCCATGAAACCTCAATTGAACCGAATGGGCCTGCTGGCGGCGGCCGCGCTGTTGGCCGCCTGCCAAAGCGCCCCCCAGGTGCCGCCCGCGTTGCCGTCCCTGAGCGCCTTGCCGGGCACGCAGTGGGCGCTGGCCGACGCCGCGGTGGCGCAGTTGCCGCTGGGGCAGCAGCCCGAACTGCAGTTCATCAGCGCCACCCAGGTGCTGGGCAACAGCGGCTGCAACCGGTTCGCTGGCGCCGCCCGCGTGGCCGGTACGGCGCTGCAACTCGGACCGCTCGCGGGCACCCGCCGTGCCTGCTCGGACGCGTTGATGGCGTTGGAGCAGCGCGTGCTGCGTGCCCTGGACGCGACACGCGAAGCGCGGCTGGAGCCCGGGCAACTGGTGCTGCTCGACGGCCGTGGCGGCGAACTGCTGCGCTGGGTGCAGCGGCGCTGAAATTCAGTCGGCGCGGGCGCCCGCGGCAAGGCCGCAGCGCACCGCGCCTTCCAGCGTGGCCGGGTAAGGGCCGTCGACGTAGTCGCCCACCGCCCACAGCCGGGGCGCCAGGCGGCTGGCGGGCCGCAGCAGGGCCGGTGTGCAGGCGAAAGTGGCGCGTTTCTCGACCACCGTCTGCAAGGCCCGCAAGGGCCCCAGGCCCAGCGCCAGGGCCTGCTCCATCACCTGGGCCTGCAGGGCCTGCCGGTCGTCGTGGCTGGCGCTGACCACGAAGGCCAGCAGGCCGGGTGGCCCGCCCAGCTGGCCCCGGTCGAACACGAACTGGGCGGGGGCCTGCGGGCTGGGCCGCAGGGCCATCATGGGCACCTGGCCGGGCAGCGGCTGGCTGCCCTGGCCATAGACCGTGGCGATGGCCTCGAAGCGCAGGGCCAGGGCCTGTGGAATCCAGTCCGCCACGCTCGGGTGTTCCGGCGCGACGCCTTGCAGCAGCCGTGCCGATTCGCCCGGGGGCGCGGCCAGCAGCACGCGATCAAAGGCTTCTCCGTCCACCTGCCAGCGGTCACCCGCCAGCGGCGCGAGCGACAACACCCGGCGCCCGGTGTGCACGTGGGCGCCGTGCGCCAGCAACCATTGCCGCGCCGGTTCGGGCAAGAGGGCGCCCAGGTCGGCGCGGGGCAGCAGCAAGGTCGAACCGTTCCAGGCGCCGTGGCCGCGCCCGAACAGGGCGTCCTTCAGCACCCGCAGGAACACCGCCGCGCTGGCCTGGTGGGCGGGCGTGTTGAGCGCCGAGACACACAGCGGCTCGATCAGTCCCTCGTTGACCCGCGCCGGCAGCGCCTGGCAGAGCCTGGCCACCGTGAGACGGGTGTCGCATTGGAAACCCCGCACCTGCCAGCCCACCGAGGCGAGGACCAGCGCCACCTTGTCGCGCCAGGTCCAACCCGGTGTGGTGGCGATGGCCGCGAGCGCGTCGAGCGGCGCCGGCCATCGGGCCGCCCAGGCCGGTGTGCGCAGCCCGGTGCCATCGGCGAAGGGCAAGGCCAGCGGCATGGCATGCAGCACCGCCTCGGGTGCGATGCCCAGGCGCTGCATCAGGTCCAGCGTGGCGGTGTAGGCGCCGATCAGGATGTGCTGGCCGTTGTCCACCGTCTGTGGCCCGTCCGGCGTATCGATCAGCACCGCCCGGGCGCGGCCCCCCAGGGTGCGTGCGGCCTCGATCAGCGTGACTTGCTGGCCGGCCTCGGTGGCGGCCACCGCCGCGGCCAGGCCGGCCCAGCCACCGCCGACAACAGCGGTTCTGGTCACAGTCTGCCCAGCGCTTGCACCTTCCACGCGAGCCAGAATTTGCGCAGGGGGGTCAGGGTCACGCGTTGTGTCAGCACCAGTTGCGGGTCGGTGGCGATCTCGCGCAGCAAGGTGCGGTAGATGCTGGCCATCATCAGGCCGGGTTTCTGGGCGCGCCGGTCGGTGGCTGGCAGCAGCGCCAGGGCCTCGTCGTAGGTGGCCAGGGCACGTTCGATCTGGAAACGCATCAGGGCGCCGAAGCGTTGCTTGAAGTCGGGATCAACCGCCCCCTGCCCACGCTTGATCAGTTCGTGGGCCTTGACGTTGAAGCGCTGCAGTTCGTTGATGGGCAGGTAGATGCGCCCGCGCATGGCATCCTCGCCGACGTCGCGCACGATGTTGGTCAGCTGCAGCGCCCGGCCCAGGGTGTGGGCGTAGGCGGTGGTTTGTGCATCTGTCTGGCCGAAGATGCGGGCCGAGACCTCGCCCACGATGCCGGCCACCAGGTGGCAATAGGTCTTGAGGCTGTTGAAATCGAGGTAGCGGCTCTGGTCGAGGTCCATCTGGCAGCCGTCGATGACGGCCAGCAGTTGGCGCGCTTCGATGCCGTAGGTCGGCACGTGGGGCCAGAGCGCCCGCATGGCCGGGTGTTGCGGGTCGCCGGCAAAGGTGCGCTGCACTTCCCCACGCCACCAGTCCAGTTTGGTCTTGGCCACGCCCAGATCGGTGGTTTCGTCGACAACATCGTCGATCTGCCGGCAGAACGCGTAAAAAGCGGTGATCGCCGCCCGCCGTGGCGCAGGCAGGAAGAGAAAAGCGTAGTAGAAGCTGCTGCCGGAGGCGGCAACCTGTTGCTGGACGGTCTGTTCTTCTGGGGTCATCGGCGGCGGCGGTGGATGAGGAAGTGTAAACAGCCGCACAGGCATGACCCGCCGGGCACCGCCGCCGGACGTCGCGGGGATCAGGCGACGGTGGTGGGCCGGCCCAGCAGGCGGTCCAGCGAGGTGCGCAGGGCTTCGAGCGAGGTGGTGTTGAGCACGAAGACCACAAAACCCTCGATCTCGCTGGTCTTGAGTTCGAAGCGGATGTGCAGGAACACCACAAGGTGGTTCTGGATGCGGGTGCGCAGGATGGTGCGGCCGTCGCCGATGTCCACGTCGGTCATGCCGAGTTCGAACTCGTTTTGCAGCAGGTCAGACAAGGCGGCGATGCAGGCGTTGAGCATGACGTTGCCGATTTCGGTCATGGCGTCGCGCTCCAGGCCGGAGATGTCTTCCTCGGGAACCGACTGGCCGGCCACGATGCGCACGATCTCCAGGCTTTTCTCGCTCGGAAAGATCAGCAGCGCGTCGCCCTTGAACACGCCGTCGAACGGCTGGCGCACCGTGTACAGGCGCGGGTTGGCCGCGCTGAGTTCCTGGGCGGCTTCGTTCACGGTGAGCAGGCTGACGTGGGGCACCGACAGCAGCACCTCGTCGCCCACCAGGCCGCTCATGGCCGCTGCCGCCTTGCCCACGCCGATGTTGAAAATCTCGGACAGGGCATCGAGCTGATCGTCATCGAGCTTCAGCATGGTCAGCCTCCTGCACCGTTGGCGATGGCCTTGAGCGTCTCGGCCGTGATGGGTTTGGGCAGAAAGGGGATGCCCGCCGCGCGTGCGCGATCCTGGATGGAGGCCTGAACGTTGGCGCTGAGCAACACGATGTAGGCCTTCGGCTGCAGTTCGCGCAGGGCGATGGCGGCGTCCAGACCGTTGATGCCCTGCATGTTGTAGTCCATGGACACCACGTCCAACGGTGTCTCGCCCGCGATCTTCAGGGCTTCGTCACCGCTGGCGGCTTGCAGCACGTTCCAGTCGGGGTGGTGCTGGTCCACCAAGCCCTTGAGGAGCATGCGGGACATGCGGCTGTCGTCGACGATGAGGAGTTGGATGGGCATGTGAGGGATTCCGTGGCGCAAGCCTAATTTAAAACAAATTACAAATCCAGCATTTCCGCGGTGTAGGCCACGGCGCGGTTGCGTCCTTCGGCCTTGGCGCGGTAGAGCGCCTGATCGGCCTGGGCGAGCAGTTGCGCCAGCGTCTGGCCGGGTGGCTGGAAGCTGGCCAGGCCCAGCGACACGGTGAAGCGCAGGGTTTCGCCATTGGCCAGGGGCAGGGCGATCGCCTCGACCGCCTGCCGGATGCGTTCGGTGGTGTCGCGCGTGCCTTGCGGGTCGGCGTTGGGCAGCAGCACGGCGAATTCCTCGCCGCCCAGGCGGCCGACAACGTCCGCCTCGCGCAGCACCTGCAGGATGGCGCGGCCGGTGGCGCGCAGGGCGTCGTCGCCGACATGGTGGCCGTGGCGGTCGTTGACGGCCTTGAAGTGGTCGATGTCGATCATCAACGCGCCGCAGGCGTTGCGGTAGCGCCGGCAGTGCTCGAGGATGGCGTCGGCCTTCTCGAGGAAGGCACGCCGGTTGTTCAGGCCAGTGAGCACGTCGGTGGTGGCCAGCAGGCGCAGTTCGTTCTCCAGATGCTTGTGGATGCTGATGTCAAAGCCCCACACCAGGTGGCACAGGCGGCCTTCCACCTCGATGAGCTGAGCCGACAGTGAGCTCCAGTAGGGTGGCTGCGAGGCGATCAGCGCTTCCACGCCGTGGATCTGCCCCGATTGGTCCAGCGCCTGCAGCAGCGCCTGGCCGGCCTGGGGGTCGTGCAGCAGTTCGTGCAAGCGCAAGGTCTGTGGCTGCTGGCGCATGCCCAGGCGTTCCATGAGGCGGCGGTTGATGTAATGAACGCGTCCGCCCTCGGCATCGATCAGCGCGACGTCGCTGGGACTGGCATCGAGGATGAAGGTCAGCAGGTTGTGCGCTTCGTCGATCTGCCGGGTGCGCTCGCGCACGCGGGTCTCCAGCATCTGGTTGGCCTCGTTGAGGGCCTGTGAGGTCTGCACCGCGATCTGGCGGTCCTTGAGGGCACGCCAGATGAGCAGGGCCGTGCCCGCCAGCACGAACAGCAGGGCCAGGCTGAGCAGCGTGAAGCTCTGCAGCAGCCGCTGGCGCTGCCGGTCGGCTTCCAGGGTGTTGGCCACGTGCACATCGGCCACCGCCTTGGCGATGGGTTCGCGAAAGCCCTGCACCTCGTCGAGCACGCGCCGCAAGTCGGTGTTCGCGTCCGTGCCGCTGGACTGTTCGAGCCGCCGCGCCCAATTGTCGACTGCGCGGGCCAGCGCCTCGAGCACCTGAGCGGTTTCCGGCAGGTTCTCGCGGAACTGGACGTTGACCTTGGGTGCGGTGGGCGAATGATCGAGTACGCTGTAGAGCACGTCCAGTCGCAGCAGCAGGTCGTCGCGGCTGGCCTCGCCGGTCACCGTCTGGTGGGTCAGCAGCGCCACCCGCGACAGCTCGTTGTTGACGCTGGAGATGTACCAGAGGTCGTTGTGCTGGCTGGGGCGGGCAAGCCCGCGCGCATGGTTCAGCGCCAGCCACAACGCGGACGCGGCCACCACGGCCATGAGGATCACCACGCCCAGCACCCAGCGCATCATGCGCAGGTGCCGCTGGTCCACCCCTTTCTGCTGGGGGTACTGGTCCTGGCCGCTATTTGATGCGGATTTCATGGATTTGCCAGATCGATCGGTTCAGGTATTCCTGCGCGTCGAGCTCGCGGTGCTGATCGAACGGGTAGATGAGGATGAGCGGGCCCTTGTCGCGCACGCTCAGCATGTCACCGTTGCGGCGTGACGCCAGCACCGGGTCGTAGCGCCGCAGGTCGCTCATGGGCACCGACACCGCGTAGTTGTTGAGCGCGATCAGCTGGATGTCGGCGTTGGGGCCGGCGCCCAGCAGCCCGGCGATGTGGCTCAGCGCCACGCCGCTCCAGCGGTTGTGCCCGGTCAGCCCCAGGCTGGCGGGCAGGCTGGTTTCCAGGGTCTTCTGGGGCATTTTGTCCAGCGCCTGGAGGTCGCAGGGCGTGGCGGACCCGCCGGGAGGGTGCAACACGAGCACCACGCGGCCCGTGGGCTTGGGACACAAGGTCTGGGCGCTCAGCGCCGGATGGCAGGCCCACAGCAACATGGCGGCCATGCCCATGAGCCACCTGCGTTTTTCGGTTGTTTTCACCGCTTTCCCCCATTGACCGGTTCATTGTCTGTTTATAAAAATATGCCAGAAATGAACCCCAATTCCTGACAATTGTGTCAGGTTAGCACAAAGCGGTGACGAAAAATACGCCCAGGGCGGGCCCCACACCACAAAGGTGTCTTCAGATCCGGTTGCGCTTCTCCCACTTGCGCTCCCTCACGCCGGTCACGGTGCCGCTCTCGTCCACGGTTTCCAGCCGGACGTCGAAACCCCACAGCCGTGCCACGTGCTTGAGCACCTCGTCGGTCTGTTCGTTCAGTGGCCGGCGCAGGTAGGGCGTGTGCCTCAGGGTCAGCGCGCGGTCGCCCTGCAGGTCGACCGACCAGACCTGGATGTTGGGCTCGTTGTTGCTCAGGTTGTACTGGTCGGCCAGGCGCTGGCGGATGTGGTGGTAGCCGGCACCGTCGTGGATGGCGGAAATGGTGAGCTGACTGTCCTTGTCGTCGTCGAGCACGGCAAACAGGTGGAATTCGCGGATCAGCCGTGGCGACAGGTACTGGGCAATGAAGCTTTCGTCCTTGAAGTTGCGCATCGCGAAGTCCATCGTCTTGAGCCAGTCGCCGCCCGCGATGTTGGGAAACCACTCGCGGTCCTCGTCCTCGGGTTGCTCGCAGATGCGGCGGATGTCGCGCATCATCGCGAAGCCCAGTGCGTAGGGGTTGATGCCGCGGTAGTAGGGGCTGCCCACCGGGGGCTGCAAGACCACGTTGGTGTGGCTTTGCAGGAACTCCATCATGAAGCCGGGGCCCACCACCCCTTCATCGAACAACCGGTTGAGGATGGTGTAGTGCCAGAAGGTGGCCCAGCCTTCGTTCATCACCTGGGTCTGGCGTTGGGGGTAGAAGTACTGCGAGATCTTGCGCACGATGCGGATGATCTCGCGCTGCCAGGGCTGCAGCAGCGGGGCGAATTTCTCGATGAAGTACAGCAGGTTCTCCTGCGGTTCCTCGGGAAAGCGCAGCGGGGCTTCCTCGGCTTCGGCCTGGGCGCGCTGCGGCACGGTGCGCCAGAGGTCGTTGACCTGGCTTTGCAGGTAGGCCTCGCGTTCGCGCTGGCGGGCCCGTTCTTTTTCCAATGACAGTTTGGTGGGACGCTTGTAGCGGTCGACACCATGGTTTTGCAGCGCGTGGCACGAGTCCAGCAGCAGCTCCACCGCTTCGAGTCCGTGGCGTGCCTCGCAGTCGGCGATGTACTTGCGCGCGAACACCATGTAATCGACGATGGCCGCGGCGTCGGTCCAGGTGCGGAAGAGGTAGTTGCCTTTGAAGAAGGAGTTGTGTCCGTAGGCGGCGTGTGCGATCACCAGCGCCTGCATGGTCAGGCTGTTTTCCTCCATCAGGTAGGCGATGCAGGGGTTGGAGTTGATCACGATCTCGTAGGCCAGGCCCATCTGGCCGCGCTTGTAGCTTTTTTCGGTGGCCAGGAAATGTTTGCCGAAGGACCAGTGGTGGTAGGACACCGGCAGGCCCACGGAAGCGTAGGCGTCCATCATCTGCTCGGCGGTGATGATCTCGAGCTGGTTGGGGTAGGTGTCGAGCCCGAAGCCCCGCGCCACCCGGGCGATCTCCAGGTGGATCTGCTCGATCAGCTCAAAGGTCCACTCCGACTGCTCGGGCAGCCGAAAGTGGGGCAGGGCTTCGTGCGGCGCGTTCATTTGGGTTGCTTGCGGAACAGCTCCCGGAACACCGGGAAGATGTCGGCCGGCGACGCGATGCGTTGTTGCGCGAAGTTGCGGTGCATCTGCGCCACCTCGGCATAGGCGTGCCACAGGTTCTGGGGCTGGCCTTCGGTGATCTCGACATAGGCGTAGTACTGCACCGCGGGCATGATGGTCTCGTGCAACAGCTGCAGGCACTGCTCGGAGTCGTTGTCCCAGTTGTCGCCGTCCGAGGCCTGGGCCACATAGACGTTCCAGTCGCTGCTGGCGTAACGCTCGCGCATGACCTTGGTCAGCAGCTTGAGAGCGGAGGACACCACCGTGCCGCCGGTTTCGCGCGAATGGAAGAACTCGTGTTCGTCCACCTCGGCGGCCTGCGTGTGGTGGCGGATGAACACCACCTGGGTGTGCTCGTACATGCGCGACAGGAACAGGTACAGCAGGATGAAGAAACGCTTGGCGATGTCCTTGCGGCCTTCGTCCATGGAGCCCGAGACGTCGAGCAGGCAGAACATCACCGCCTGTGTGCTGGGCTTGGGCACGCGGATACGGTTGCTGTAGCGCAGGTCGAACGGATCGAGGTAGGGAATCGCCAGCAGGCGCGTGCGCAGGTGGTGGATTTCGCGGCGCAGCACGAGCACGCGTTCGTCGTCTTCGTCGACCTGGGTTTCCAGCAGGCCGATCAGTTCGCGCTCGGCTTCGCTCAGACGGCGTTGCGAGCGGCCACCGATGGCGATGCGCCGCCCCAGCGCGCCTCGCAGGGAACGCAGCACATGGATGTTGGTGGGCGTGCCCGAGATGGTGTAGCCGGCGCGCTGCGAGCGCCATTCGTGGATGGCGGCCAGCTGGGTCTTGACCAGGTCGGGCAGGGCGAGGTCGTCAAAGAAGCAATCGAGGAATTCTTCGCGCGTGAGCTCGAAGATGAAGTCGTCCTCGCCGACTTCGTCGCTGTTGCCGCCCTGGCCTTTGCCCTGACCACCTCCGCCTCCCGAGGGCCGGGGCACGCGGTCGCCCTTGACGTATTTGCGGTTGCCCGGGCGCACGGTTTCCCACACGCCGCCATGGGTGTGGCCAAAGCTGGGTTCGCCGACATCCTTGACGGGGATCGAAATCTTCTCGCCCTTTTCCATGTCGGTGATGGAACGGTCCTTGACCGCGCGCGCCACCGCCTGCTTGACCTGGTCCTTGAAGCGGCGCAGGAAACGCTCGCGGTTGACCGCGGACTTGTTCTTGCCCTGCATGCGGCGGTCGATGAGGTAGACCACGACGCCCTCCCGGTGTGTTGGTGGTGTTCAGGACGCCTTGCGCACCCGCAGGTACCACTCGCACAACAGCCGCACCTGCTTGGGCGTGTAGCCCTTGTCCACCATGCGCGAGACGAACTCCTGATGCTTGTTCGCGTCTTCCGCGCTGGCCTTGGCGTTGAAGCTGATGACCGGCAACAACTCTTCGGTGTTGCTGAACATCTTCTTCTCGATCACGGTGCGCAGCTTCTCGTAGCTGGTCCAGACCGGGTTTTTGCCCGCATTCTGGGCGCGCGCGCGCAGCACGAAGTTGACGATCTCGTTGCGGAAGTCCTTGGGGTTGGAAATGCCCGCGGGCTTCTCGGTTTTTTCCAGCTCGGCGTTGAGCGCGTTGCGGTCGAAGCTCTCACCGGTGTCGGGGTCGCGGAACTCCTGGTCCTGGATCCAGTAGTCGGCGAAGCTCACGTAGCGGTCGAAGATGTTCTGGCCGTATTCGCTGTAGCTCTCCAGGTAGGCGGTCTGGATTTCCTTGCCGATGAACTCGACGTAGTGCTGGGCCAGGTATTCCTTGAGGTAGGAGAGGTATTTCTGCTCGGTTTCGGGCGGGAACTGCTCGCGCTCGATCTGCTGCTCCAGCACGTACAGCAGGTGCACCGGGTTGGCCGCCACCTCGGTGTTGTCGAAGTTGAACACGCGCGAGAGGATCTTGAAGGCGAAACGGGTGGACAGGCCACTCATGCCCTCGTCGACGCCCGCGTAGTCCACGTACTCCTGGCGCGACTTGGCCTTGGGGTCGGTGTCCTTGAGGTTCTCGCCATCGTAGACCTGCATCTTGCTGTAGATGCTGGAGTTCTCGGGCTCCTTCAGGCGCGAGAGCACGGAGAACTGCGCCATCATCTTGAGCGTTCCGGGGGCGCAGGGCGCCTCGGCCAGCGAGGAATTGCGGACCAGCTTCTCGTAGATCTTCACCTCCTCGGTCACGCGCAGGCAGTACGGCACCTTGACGATGTAGATGCGGTCCAGGAAAGCCTCGTTGTTCCTGTTGTTGCGGAAGGCCTTCCATTCCGACTCGTTCGAGTGGGCCAGGATGACACCGTCAAAGGGAATCGCGCCAAAGCCCTCTGTGCCCTTGTAGTTGCCTTCCTGCGTGGCCGTCAGCAAGGGGTGCAGCACCTTGATCGGGGCCTTGAACATCTCGACGAATTCCAGCAGGCCCTGGTTGGCCAGGCACAAGCCGCCGGAGTAGCTGTAGGCGTCCGGATCGTCCTGCGCGTAATCCTCCAGCTTGCGGATGTCGACCTTGCCCACCAGCGAGGAGATGTCCTGGTTGTTCTCGTCGCCGGGTTCGGTCTTGGCGATCGCGGTCTGCTTGAGCACGGACGGATAGCGCTTGACGACGCGGAAGCGGTTGATGTCGCCGTTGAATTCCTGCAGCCGCTTGACCGCCCAGGGGCTGGGGATGGAGCGCAGATAGCGCCGCGGGATGCCGTAGTCCTCTTCGAGGATGGTGCCGTCCTCGGACTCGTTGAACAGGCCCAGCGGCGACTCGTTGATGGGCGAGCCCTTGAGGCAATAGAAGGGCACTTTTTCCATCAGCGCCTTGAGCTTCTCGGCGATGGACGATTTGCCACCGCCGACCGGGCCCAGCAGGTAAAGGATCTGCTTGCGCTCCTCCAGGCCTTGGGCGGCGTGGCGGAAATAGGACACCACCTGCTCGATGGCTTCCTCGGCGCCGTAGAAGTCGCGGAAGGCCGGGTAGATCTTCACCACCTTGTTGGCAAAGGTGCGCGACAACCTGGCATCGTGGCGGGTGTCCAGCAGCTCGGGCTCACCGATGGCCTCCAGCATGCGCTCGGCCGCGCTGGCGTAGGCCAGGCGGTCTCGCTTGCAGAGCTCCAGGTAGTCCTGCAAGGAGCATTCCTCCTCGCGGGTGCGCTCGTAGCGGCTGCTGTAGTGGTCAAGGATGTTCATGCGAATCCCCTTTGGTTTGACCCTCGGCACACAGGCGGAAACAGTGCCGATTCATCATACGCCCGCATTCCACTGACGTGGTGTTGCGTGGTGGCGCGAGTGTGGTTTCCATGCACATCACCGCGCGGCGGTTCGAGTGCGTCAAACGGTGGGGAGTTCCATGCGCGATGCGCGCCACAACAAGACGGGAAGGTCCATCGGGCGCAAGCGGGGCCGCTGCCGCCAGCTGGTGTGCCCGATCGCGGCGATGTGGTCGAGCAGGCGCAGGCCGCCCTGGACCACCAGGCGCAGTTCCCAGCCGCCCCGGCCGGGCAGTTGGAGCGCCAGGGGCGCGCCCGCCAGCATCAGGGCGCGGGCCCGTGCACACAGGTCGGCGACCATGGCGGCCGCCGGTGCCGCCGAAGAGGACAAAGCCAGCAGGCCGGCTTCGTCCACACCGTGCCGTTGCAACACGTCCCGCGGCAGGTAATGACGCTGCCGTGGCAGGTCCACGCTCAGGTCCTGCCAGAAATTGATCAATTGCAGCGCGCTGCAGACCTGGTCGCTGCGGCGCAGCGCATCGCTGTCGTGGACGCCATACAGGTGCAGCAGCAGGCGTCCGACCGGGTTGGCCGAGAGGCGGCAGTAGTCCAGCAGTTCGTCGTGGCTGCCGTAGCGGCGGCCCTCGCTGGTGTAGCGAACGTCCTGTTCAAAGGCGCTCAGCAGGTCGTGCAGCAGGGTGGGGGGCAAGGCGTGGCGGCGTATCACCGTGGCCAGCGGACCGAACACTTCTGGCCAGTCGTTGCCCGTGGGTGTTTCGCCGTTGGCGGCGCGGGCCAGCGTCACGCGGTAGCGCGCAAGATCCTGCAGGCGCTGCGTCGCTGGCGCGTCGCCTTCGTCGGCGATGTCGTCCGCCACACGGGCGAAGCGGTAGATGGCCAGGATGGGTGCGCGCAAGGCGGGTGGGCACAACCAGGAGGCCACCGGGAAGTTCTCGTAGTGCTGGGTGCCGCCATGCCCCAATGCTGCCAGGCCTGTGCCTGGCGGTGGGGCATGTGAAGGTGTGGGCGGTGGTGGCATGGCGGCTGCGATTGTCTCCTGCGGAGGCGGGCTGGCATGATGCCGGCGTTGTTGCACTTTGATGCACATTGACAAGCCCTGGGCTTGCCTCTACATTCTTAGCTAATTACTAACCAGTCAGTCATTAATTATGAAATCCCCGCTTGTGAAGGCCGTCGGGCGCCTGGCGCCGTTCCCCTTGCTGGCCTGGGCCCTGGTGGCCTGTTCGCCGCCGCCCCCGGCCGAGGAGCCGGTGCGGGCCGTCAAGGTGGTGACGGTGGCCGCCGGGGCGCTGGGCGCCACGAGCGAGTACGCGGGCGAAGTGCGCGCGCGCACCGAGTCGCGCCTGGGTTTTCGTGTTGCTGGCAAGTTGATCGAGCGTCCGGCCCAGGTGGGGCAGGTGGTCAAGGCGGGGCAGTTGCTCGCGCGCCTGGACGCGCAGGACTATGCGCTGGGCGTGCAGTCGGCAACGGCGGGCCAGCAGGCGGCGCAGACCCAGCGCGACCTGGCAGCGGCCGACCTCAAGCGTTACGTCGAGCTGAAGAACCAGGGTTTTGTGAGCGGCGCCGAAATCGAACGCCGTGAAGCCACGCTGCGCTCGGCCGATGCCTCGCTGGCGCAAGCCAAGGCGCAGCTTGCGCTGCAGGGCAACCAGTCGGCTTATGCCGCGCTGCGGGCCGAGGCGGCCGGCGTGGTGCTGGCGGTGGAGGCCGAGCCGGGACAGGTCTTGACCGCCGGCACGCCGGTGCTGCGCGTGGCGCACGACGGACCGCGCGACGTGGTCTTTGCCGTGCCGGAAGACCGGCTGGCAGGCCTCAAGCTGGGTCAGCCGGTGCAGGTGCGCCTGTGGTCAGGCGGCGACGCCTTGGCCGGTCAGGTGCGAGAGATCGCTGCAAGCGCCGATGCCGCGACCCGCACCTACCAGGTCAAGGTGGGGCTGCCCGCAGGCGCTCCCCTGCCGCTGGGCGCCACGGCCTATGCCCAGATGGCGCCTGCCGCTGGCGTGCCGCGCCAGGCCATCAAGCTGCCCACCAGCGCGCTGCGCCAAGCCGGCAAGGGCACGGCGGTGTGGCTGTTCGATGCCGCCAGCGGCACGGTCAGGTCGCAGCCGGTGCAGGTGGCTGCGGCCGATGGCAACGACGCGGTGATCGCCACCGGCCTCAAGGGGGGCGAGCAGGTGGTGGTGGCCGGTGTGCACGTGCTCAATGAGGGCCAGAAGGTGAGTCTGTATTCACCCCGCGGCGGCGACAAACCCGCAGCGCAGTGAGGTCCGCATGAACGATCTGACCACGGCCGAGCCGCAGCCCGAGGCTGCGCGCAAACGTTTCAACCTGTCGGAATGGGCGCTGAACCACCAGCCGCTCACGCGCTACCTGATGGTGGTGCTGATGCTGCTGGGTTTTGCCGCCTATTTCCAGCTGGGGCAGGACGAAGATCCGCCCTTCACCTTCCGTGCCATGGTGGTGCGGGCCTACTGGCCGGGCGCCACCGCGCAGCAGGTGGCTGACCAGGTGACCGACAAGATCGAGAAGACCCTGCAGGAGGTGCCATATGCGGATGTCATCCGCAGCTACTCCAAGCCGGGCGAGACCTTGATCATTTTCCAGATCGCCGATTCCTCGCCGCCCAACGCCGTCCAGGGCACCTGGTACACGGTGCGCAAGAAGATCGGTGACATGGCGGGCACCTTGCCGCAGGGTGTGATCGGTCCGTATTTCAACGACGAGTTCGGCGATGTCTACGGCGTCATCTACGCGTTGCAGGGCGAGGGCTACACGGCGGTGGAACTCAAGCGTTTTGCCGACCAGGCGCGCCAGCGACTGCTGGATGTGAAGGACGTTGCCAAGGTCGAGCTGTTTGGCGTGCAGGACGAAAAACTGTTCGTCGAAATCTCCCACAAGCGCCTGGCGGTGCTGGGCCTGGACATGAACGCCGTGCTGGCCCAGTTGGGCCAGCAGAACGCCGTGGCGCCTGCGGGCGCGGTGCAGACGCCGCTGGACGTGGTGCAGGTGCGCGTGGGCGGTGCCTTCAATTCCGTCGAGCAGTTGCGGTCCATGCCGATACGCGCCGCCAACGGCGCGCAACTGCGCCTGGGTGACATCGCCGAGGTGCGCCTGGGCCTGGTGGACCCACCCAGTACCCTGGTGCGCCACAACGGCAAGGACAGCATCGCCCTGGGCATATCCATGGCCCCGGGGGGCGACATCATTGCGTTGGGCAAGGCCTTGCGCGGCGCCGTGGCGACGTTCGAGAAGAACTTGCCGGCCGGCTTGCAGATGGTGCAGGTGCAGGACCAGCCCAAGGCGGTGGCCACCTCTGTGAACGAATTCGTGCGGGTGCTGATCGAGGCCGTGGTCATCGTGCTGGTGGTGAGCCTGCTGAGCCTGGGCCTGCACCGCAACCCCCACGGACGTGGCCTGCGCGCCTTCACCCTGGACGTGCGTCCCGGCCTGGTGGTGTTCGTCACCATCCCGCTGGTGCTGGCCATGACCTTCCTCGTCATGCAGTATTGGGGCATCGGCCTGCACAAGATCTCGCTGGGCTCGCTGATCATCGCCCTGGGCCTGCTGGTGGACGACGCCATCATCGCGGTCGAGATGATGGTGCGCAAGCTCGAAGAGGGCTACAGCATGTTCCGCGCCGCCACCTTCACCTGGGATGCCACCGCCATGCCCATGCTGACCGGCACGCTGATCACGGCGGCGGGTTTCCTGCCCATCGGCATCGCCAAGTCCACGGTGGGCGAATACACCTTCGCCATCTTCGGCGTCACCGTGGTCGCGCTGGTGTTGTCGTGGATCGTGGCGGTGGTCTTCGTGCCCTACCTGGGCGTGGTGCTGCTCAAGGTCAAGCCGTCGCACGCGGGGCACGAGGACGAGGTCTTCGACGGGCCCTTCTACGTGCGCTTTCGCGCCATGGTGGACTGGTGCGTGCAACACCGCTGGATCACCATCGGCGCAACGGTACTGACCTTCGCGCTGGGCATCGTGGGCATGGGCAAGGTGCAGCAGCAGTTCTTCCCCGATTCCAGCCGGCCGGAAATCCTGGTCGACATCTGGATGCCCGAAGGCAGCAGCCTGCGCGCCAACGACGAGGTGGCCAAGCGCGCCGAGGCCCGTTTTGCCCAATTGCCCGGTGTGACGGCGGTCAGCACCTGGGTGGGCTCCGGCGTGCCCCGTTTCTATTTGCCCCTGGACCAGATCTTCCCGCAGACCAACGTGTCGCAGATGATCCTGATGACCGACAGCCTGGTGAGCCGCGAGCGCCTGCGCAAGGAACTGCCGGCCCTGCTCGCGCACGAGTTCCCCGAGGTGCGAGGGCGCATCAAGCTGCTGCCCAACGGACCGCCGGTGCCTTATCCCGTGCAGTTCCGCGTGGTCGGTCCCGACCCGGCGGTGCTGCGCGGCCTGGCCGATGAGGTGCGCACCGCCATGCGCGAGCACCCGCTGACCCGGGGCGTGAACGACAACTGGAACGAGGCCGTCAAGGTCATGCGCCTGGACATCGACCAGGACAAGGCGCGAGCGCTGGGCGTGAGCAGCCAATCGATCGCGCAGGCGGCCCGCACCATCCTCACCGGCACCACGGTGGGCCAGTACCGCGATGGCGACAAGCTGATCGACATCGTGTTGCGCCAGCCGTTGGACGAGCGCGATGCCATCACCGATCTGGCCAACGCCTACCTGCCCACCTCCAGCGGCAAGAGCATCCCGCTGACGCAGATTGCCCGCGTGGGCTTCACCTGGGAGCCCGGCGTGATGTGGCGCGAGAACCGCAGCTACGCCATCACGGTGCAGAGCGACACCGTGGAGGGCCTGCAGGGCGCCACCGTGACGGAGGCCCTGATGCCCGCGCTCAACGCGCTGCAGGCCAAGTGGCCGGTGGGGTATGGCATCGAGGTCGCCGGGGCGGTGGCGGAGAGCAGCAAGGGTTCGTCGTCGATCACCGCCGGCATGCCGCTGATGCTGTTCATCATCTTCACCCTGCTGATGCTGCAACTGCACAGCTTCAGCCGGGCGATGCTGGTGGTGTTGACCGGCCCACTGGGCCTGGCCGGCGTGGCCGGTGCCTTGTTGCTGCTGAACCGGCCTTTTGGATTCGTCGCGCTGCTGGGGGTGATCGCCTTGATGGGCATGATCATGCGCAACTCGGTGATCCTGATCGACCAGATCGAACAGGACCGCGCGCGGGGCGTGCCGACCTGGACAGCCATCGTCGAGGCCGCCGTGCGCCGCCTGCGCCCCATCGTGCTGACGGCGGCCGCGGCCGTGCTGGCCATGATCCCGTTGTCGCGCAGCGTGTTCTGGGGCCCGATGGCGGTGGCCATCATGGGTGGCCTGATCGTGGCGACGGTGCTGACCCTGCTGGCCTTGCCGGCGATGTACGCGGCCTGGTTCAGGGTGAAAAGGTAGCCCCCCCGCGCCGCCTGCGGCGTCCCCCCCCCAAGGGGGTGATGCCAGCCGACCGGCGGAGCCGGATCGGTGGCATCCCCGGCGGGCCTTGGCGTGCTACCGGTCGAGGCTTTGGCGTGACTTGGCGGGTGCTGGGAGCGCCAGGCCAGCCGACTTGACGACGGCGATGCAGTCCTTGATGTGCTGCTCGCCCAGGTAGCGGATGGCGCTGTAGCCGATCAGCGCCGACACCGCCTGGCCCGCCAGCGGCACATATCGTGCCGCCTGCTTGGCGGTCAGGCGCACGCCCACCACCCTGGCCGCGCGCAGCACGAGATCCTGGGTGACGAACTTGCCCACCAGCAGCGTGCCCACCTGGGCCACCGCTTTCTGCACCTTTTCACGTTTGCCGGGATCGAGCCGGTCCAACTGCTCGGGCGTCAGCCCGAAGGCGGCGTTGATGGCCGGGATCAGGCGGGACAGCAGGGCCGCATCCACCGCCCAGTCCAAGCCAGGCACGGGCACCGCGCTGGCCACGCCGGCCACCAGGGCGCGACGGTGCAGCAGTTGCCGGCACTGCCGCACCACGGCCAGCATGGCCGGGTCGGCCGCCGCCATCTGCAAGGTGCTGGCCATGGCCTGCCAGTGCTTCAGTCGCCGCTCTGGACCACGCGGGTATAGGCGAACAGCAGCACGATGGCGCCCACCACCGATGCGATCCAGCCGGCGGCTGCGCCGGCAGGGTACCAGCCCATGAACTGCCCGGCATAGGACGCCGCGAACGAGCCGGCCACGCCCAGCAGCGAGGTCATGATGAGCCCGATGTTCTGTTTGCCCGGCAGCAGGAAACGCGCGATCCAGCCGACGATGAGGCCCACGAACAAGGTGCCGATGATGTGTCCCATGCAATGCTCCCAAAGGTGTTGATATGGCGCGAATGTAGCGCAGGCTGGCCTTGTCTATGTGTAGAAATGTCAAATCTGAACGCGACACACGCCGGCTCCGGCGGGCACTTGGCAGGCCTGGTCCGGGTTGGGTCATGGGATCTTTTTTGAGCGATTCGCCGCAAGCCTTACAATCACAGGTTTGCCGGTGGAAAGCCACCGAGGCAGTGGGCGCAGATGGCCCGCGGCTGGCAGAGAGACAGGTGTCGCGCGGGTGGCGAAATTGGTAGACGCACCAGGTTTAGGTCCTGACGCCAGCAATGGTGTGGGGGTTCGAGTCCCCCCCCGCGCACCACACCACTGGAATTCCGTGCCGCGTCGGCCTGGCGCGGCCCTTGCACATGAATAGGAGTCACAAATGACCGTGAATGTTGAAACCCTGGAAAAGCTCGAGCGCAAGATCACTCTCACCTTGCCGGTGGACGTGATCCAGAACGAGGTGGATGCCCGCCTCAAGCGCATGGCGCGCCAGGTCAAGATGGACGGTTTCCGTCCGGGCAAGGTGCCGTTCAACGTGGTGGCACAGCGTTATGGCTACTCGGTGCACTACGAAGTCATGAACGACAAGGTTGGCGAGGCGTTTGCCCTGGCCGCCAACGAAGCCCAGCTGCGCGTGGCCGGCCAGCCGCGCATCAGCGAAAGCGAAGGCGCGCCCGAAGGCCAACTGGCCTTTGACGCCGTGTTCGAGGTGTTCCCCGAAGTCAAGATCGGTGACCTGTCGACCGCCGAGGTCGAGAAGGTCAACACCGAGGTGAGCCAGGTCGCGATCGACAAGACGGTCGAGATCCTGCGCAAGCAGCGCCGCACCTTTGCCCAGCGCGCCATGGACAGCGCCGCCCAGGACGGCGACCGCGTGACCATCGACTTCGAAGGCAAGATCGACGGTGAACCTTTCGAGGGCGGCAAGGCCCAGGGCTTCCAGTTCCTGGTCGGCGAAGGCCAGATGCTCAAGGAATTCGAAGACGCCGTGCGTGGCATGAAGTCGGGCGAGAGCAAGACCTTCCCCCTGAACTTCCCGGCCGACTACCACGGCAAGGACGTGGCCGGCAAGACCGCCGACTTCCTGGTCACGGTCAACAAGATCGAAGCCGCGCACCTGCCGGAAGTGGACGAGGCTTTTGCCAAGTCCCTGGGCATCGCCGATGGCACCGTCGACGGTCTGCACGCCGACATCCGCAAGAACCTGGAGCGCGAAGTCAAGTTCCGCGTGCTGGCTCGCAACAAGCAGGCCGTCATGGACGCCCTGGTGGCCAAGGCCGAGCTGGACCTGCCCAAGGCGAGCGTGCAAGCCGAGCTGGAGCGCTTGGTGGAAGGCGCCCGCGCCGACCTCAAGCAGCGTGGCGTGAAGGATGCCGACAAGGCGCCCATCCCCGAGGAGCTGTTCCGCCCGCAGGCCGAGCGCCGCGTGCGCCTGGGCCTGGTGGTGGCCGAACTGGTCAAGGCCAACGAGCTGCAGGCCAAGCCCGAGCAACTGATGGCCCACATCAACGAGTTGGCTTCTTCGTACGAGAAGCCGGCCGACGTGGTGCGCTGGTACCAGGGTGACAACCGCCGCATGGCCGAAGTCGAAGGCATCGTGATCGAGAACAACGTGACCGAATTTGTCCTGGCCAAAGCCAAGGTGACCGAGAAGCAGGTCGAGTTCGACGAGCTGATGGGTCAGGGCTGAGGCCTGTTGTCCGCCGGCCCGCCAACGGCCGGCGCTTGAGCCAAGGGGCGCCGCGATGCGGGCGCCCCTTTGTTTTGGGCAACCCGTCCCCAGATGGGGGTTTGGACATTGGTTACAGTACGAAGCAGTGCCAAGTCCTGTTTCAAATACGCGGTCAGCCGTACGGAGATTTCAATGAGTGTGATGGACATCCAGAACCTGGGCATGGTGCCCATGGTGATCGAGCAGTCGGGCCGCGGCGAGCGCGCCTACGACATCTATTCGCGCCTGCTCAAGGAGCGCGTGATTTTCCTGGTCGGCCCGGTCAATGACCAGAGCGCCAACCTGGTGGTGGCGCAGCTGTTGTTCCTGGAAAGCGAGAACCCTGACAAGGACATCTCCTTCTACATCAACTCGCCTGGTGGATCGGTGAGTGCCGGCATGGCGATTTTTGACACCATGAACTTCATCAAGCCCGACGTGTCCACCCTGTGCACCGGCATGGCGGCCAGCATGGGCGCTTTCCTGCTGGCGGCCGGCGCCAAGGGCAAGCGCTTCTCGCTGCCCAACTCCAAGGTCATGATCCACCAGCCGCTGGGCGGCACCCAGGGCCAGGCCACCGAGATCGAGATCCACGCCCGCGAAATCCTCAAGACCCGCGAGCAGCTGAACAAGATCCTGGCCGAGCGCACCGGCCAGCCGCTGGAGAAGATCGAGCGCGATACCGAGCGCGACTACTACCTGTCGGCCGCCGAGGCCCAGGAATACGGCCTGATCGACAAGGTGATCGACAAGCGCGGCGCGGTCTGAGTCGCCGTTCAGCGGATCGCCACAAGGGCGGGCTGGCCTCAGGCCACCTCGCCTTTTTTCGTCTCCGGACGATGGCTTATCATTGACAAACAACGTTTCAGTTCGATCAAGGCATCCCACACATGGCCGATAAAAAAGGCTCAACCAGCGAAAAGTCCCTCTACTGCTCCTTCTGCGGAAAGAGTCAGCACGAGGTCAAGAAGCTCATCGCAGGCCCTTCGGTCTTCATTTGCGACGAGTGCATCGACCTGTGCAACGACATCATTCGCGACGAGCTGCCGGGCACGGCGCTGACCGCGGAAGCCGGTGACGCGCTGCCCACGCCCAGCCAGCTCAAGGGCAACCTGGACAACTACGTGATCGGCCAGGATGCCGCCAAGAAGGCCCTGGCGGTGGCGGTCTACAACCACTACAAGCGCCTGCGCCACAAGCAGAAGGCCAAGAAGGACGAGGTCGAGCTGGCCAAGAGCAACATCCTGCTGATCGGACCCACCGGTTCCGGCAAGACCTTGCTGGCCCAGACCATGGCGCGCATGCTCAACGTGCCCTTCGTGATGGCGGACGCCACCACGCTGACCGAAGCCGGCTACGTGGGCGAGGACGTCGAGAACATCGTCGCCAAGCTGCTGCAGAGCTGCAACTACGACGTCGAGCGCGCCCAGCAGGGCATCGTCTACATCGACGAGATCGACAAGATCACGCGCAAGTCCGACAACCCGTCCATCACCCGCGACGTGTCGGGTGAGGGCGTGCAGCAGGCCTTGCTCAAGCTGGTCGAGGGCACCATGGCCAGCGTGCCGCCGCAGGGCGGGCGCAAGCACCCCAACCAGGACTTCCTGCAGGTCGACACGACCAACATCCTGTTCATCTGCGGCGGCGCCTTTGCCGGCCTGGAGAAGGTGATCGAGAACCGCACCGAGGCATCGGGCATCGGCTTCGGCGCCACGGTCAAGAGCAAGCAGCAGCGCAGCCTCACGGATGTGTTCCGCGAAGTCGAGCCGGAAGACCTGATCAAGTTCGGCCTCATCCCCGAGCTGGTGGGCCGCCTGCCGGTGGTGGCCACGCTGGCCGAGCTCAGCGAGGACGCGCTGGTCGACATCCTGACCCAGCCACGCAACGCCGTGGTCAAGCAGTTTGCCCAGTTGCTGGCCATGGAAGGTGCCGAACTCGAAGTGCGGCCCAATGCGCTCAAGGCCATCGCCCGGCGTGCGCTGGCGCGCAAGACCGGTGCCCGGGGTTTGCGTTCCATCATGGAGCAGGCGCTGATCGACACCATGTACGAGCTGCCCAGTACCAGCAACGTCGAGCGTGTGGTGGTGGACGAGTCCACCATCGAAGAGAACAAGCCGCCGCTGCTGGTCTACCGCGAAGCGGCCAAACAGGCCTGAGCGCCGGGTGGCTGCAGGCGTGTGTCGGCAGCCATCGACCACCGCGTTTGCGTGTGTCGCCGATGATCGCCTGCCGGTCACAGGGATGTGCATTGGGGCGTACAGTGCGTATTGACATATGCACCTGTGCCCCCAAGTACGAACAAATCAGTTGAGGTTTTATGTCCGGCCAAACCCCCTTGCCCAGTACCCCCACCACGCTGCCCCTGTTGCCCTTGCGCGACGTGGTGGTGTTCCCTCACATGGTCATCCCGCTGTTCGTGGGCCGGCCCAAGAGCATCAAGGCGCTGGAAGCCGCCATGGAGGTCGAGCGCCGCATCATGCTGGTGGCGCAAAAGGCCGCCGCCAAGGACGAACCCACCGCGGACGACATGTTCGAGATGGGCTGCGTCGCCAGCATCCTGCAGATGCTCAAACTGCCTGACGGCACCGTGAAGGTGCTGGTCGAAGGCGTGCAGCGCGCCCAGGTGCAGGAGGTGATGGACGGCGAGAGCCACTTCACCGCCTCGGTGTTGCCGCTGGAGGCCACCCAGGAACTGGCCGGCACCGAAACCGCCGAGCTGGAAGCCCTGCGCCGCGCGGTGATGCAGCAGTTCGATCTGTACGTCAAGCTCAACAAGAAGATCCCGTCCGAGATCCTCACCTCCATCTCCAGCATCGATGACGCCGGCCGCCTGGCCGACACCATCGCCGCCCACCTGCCGCTCAAGCTCGAATCCAAGCAGGAAGTGCTGGGCCTGGACCAGGTGGCGCGCCGCCTGGAGAATCTGTTCGCCCAGCTGGAGCGCGAGGTCGACATCCTCAACGTCGACAAGAAGATCCGTGGCCGTGTGAAGCGCCAGATGGAGAAGAATCAGCGCGACTTCTACCTCAACGAGCAGGTCAAGGCCATCCAGAAGGAACTGGGAGAAGGCGAGGAGGGCGCCGACATCGAAGAGGTCGAGAAGAAGATCAAGGCCGCCAAGATGCCGGCCGAGGCGCGCAAGAAGGCCGAAGCCGAGCTGAAGAAGCTCAAGTTGATGTCGCCCATGTCGGCCGAGGCCTCGGTGGTGCGCAACTACATCGATGTGCTGACCGGCCTGCCCTGGAGCAAGAAGACCAAGATCAAACACGATCTGGGCCTGGCCGAGGGCGTGCTCAACGAAGACCACTTCGGCCTGGAGAAGGTCAAGGACCGCATCCTTGAGTACCTCGCGGTGCAGCAGCGTGTGGACAAGGTCAAGGCACCCATCCTGTGCCTGGTGGGCCCGCCCGGCGTGGGCAAGACCTCGCTCGGGCAGTCGGTGGCCAAGGCCACGGGCCGCAAGTACGTGCGCATGGCGCTGGGCGGCATGCGCGACGAAGCCGAGATCCGCGGCCACCGCCGCACCTACATCGGCGCCATGCCGGGCAAGGTGTTGCAGAGCCTGACCAAGGTCGGCACGCGCAATCCGCTGTTCCTGCTCGACGAGATCGACAAGCTGGGCACCGACTTCCGCGGTGATCCGTCGAGCGCGCTGCTGGAGGTGCTGGACCCGGAGCAGAACCACACCTTTGGCGACCACTACGTGGAGGTCGACTTCGACCTGTCGGACGTGATGTTCGTGGCGACCAGCAACTCGATGAACATCCCGCCGGCCCTGCTGGACCGGATGGAAGTGATCCGCCTGTCGGGCTACACCGAGGACGAAAAGACCAACATCGCCGTCAAGTACCTGCTGCCCAAGCAGATGAAGAACAACGGCGTGAAGGACGAAGAACTGGCCGTGGCCGAGGACGCGGTGCGCGACATCGTGCGCTATTACACCCGCGAGGCCGGCGTGCGTTCGCTCGAACGCGAACTCTCCAAGATCTGCCGCAAGGTGGTCAAGGGCCTGCTGCTCAAGAAGTACACCCCCACCGTCCAGGTGACGGCGGACAACCTGTCGGATTTCCTGGGCGTGCGCAAGTACTCCTATGGCCGCGCCGAAGGCCAGAACCAGGTTGGTCAGGTGGTCGGTCTGGCCTGGACCGAGGTGGGTGGCGACCTGCTGACCATCGAGGCCGCGCTCATGCCCGGCAAGGGTGTCATCACCCGCACGGGCTCGCTGGGCGATGTGATGAAGGAGTCGGTCGAGGCTGCGCGCACCGTCGTGCGCAGCCGCTCACGCGCCCTGGGCATCAAGGACGAGATGTTCGAGAAACGCGACATCCACATCCACGTGCCCGATGGCGCAACGCCCAAGGATGGCCCCAGCGCCGGCGCAGCGATGACCACCGCCCTGGTGTCGGCCCTGACCGGCATTCCCGTGCGCGGTGACGTGGCCATGACCGGCGAAATCACCTTGCGCGGCGAGGTCACCGCCATCGGTGGCCTGAAGGAAAAACTGCTGGCGGCGTTGCGCGGTGGCATCAAGACCGTGATCATCCCGGAAGAGAACGTCAAGGACCTGGCCGAGATTCCCGACAACGTGAAGAACGACCTGCAGATTGTCCCGGTGAAGTGGATCGACAAGGTGCTCGAGATCGCCCTGGAGCGCCTGACCGTGCCACTGACCGACGAAGAGGTGGCCGCGGCCGCCGTGGCCCCCACGCCCGTCGCCGCCCAGACCACCGAGTCTGTGAAGCACTAAAAATTTTCGGGCTCAGTTGACGAAATCCAAAAAATAGCGATATACTTTCAGCTTCAGACAAAACGCACAACGTTCTGTTTGAAACATGCGGGAATAGCTCAGTTGGTAGAGCGCAACCTTGCCAAGGTTGAGGTCGCGAGTTCGAATCTCGTTTCCCGCTCCACACATTGAAAAAGGGAAGCCCAGGCTTCCCTTTTTTGTCCACCCTGTTCAATCTTGGGGTGGGCGCACCGCACACGGCGCGATAGCAAAGCGGTTATGCCCCGGATTGCAAATCCGGTTAGTCCGGTTCGACTCCGGATCGCGCCTCCAGATGATCTTCGCAGAAACGACAAAGCCGACCTGAGGTCGGCTTTGTCGTTTCTGAGCGGTGAATCAGCCTGGCCCGTGCCGTTTGCACACACCAGGGCCAACCGATCACGCCGCCGGCTTCTCCCGCTCCCGCAGCTTGAAGCGTTGGATCTTGCCGGTGGCGGTCTTGGGCAGGTCGCTGACGAATTCGATCATGCGCGGGTATTTGTAAGGAGCCAGCCTGTCTTTGACGAAGGCCTTGAGCTCGGCGTCGGTGGCCGCGACGCCGGCCTTGAGCACCACAAAGGCCTTGGTCTTGGTCAGACCCTCCTCGTCGGGCACGCCGATCACCGCGGCCTCCAGCACCGCCGGGTGCTGCACCAGCGTGGCCTCCACCTCGAAGGGGCTGACGTAGATGCCGCTGACCTTGAGCATGTCGTCGCTGCGTCCGCCGTAGGTGTAGCTGCCGTCGGCGTTGCGGATGTACTTGTCGCCGCTCTTGGTCCAGCCTCCCTGGAAGGTCTCGCGTGTCTTGGCGCGGTTGCCCCAGTACATCAGCGCGGCCGACGGACCGTGGATGTAGAGGTCGCCGGGCTCACCGTCGGGCACGGGCTGGCCATCGTCGCCACGCAACTCGATGTCGTAACCCGGCACCGGCCAGCCGGTGGTGCCGTAGCGCACCTGGCCGGGACGGTTGGACAGGTAGATGTGCAGCATCTCCGTGGAGCCGATGCCATCGATGATCTCCACCCCATAGTGCTGGGTGAAGCGCTCACCGATGTCGGCCGGCAGGGCCTCGCCGGCCGACGAGGTCAGGCGCATGGCGACCTGATCGCGCGCCGGCAGCGAGGGCGAGGCCAGCATGCCGGCAAAGCCGGTGGGGGCGCCATAGAACACCGTGGGCTTGAGGCCTGCCTGCGCCGGCGTGGCGCCGGTCCAGCGCGCGAAGGTGGCGTCGGGCGTGGGGCGCTCGGCCATCAGCACGGTGGTGGCGCCCACGCTCATGGGGAAGGTGAGGGCGTTGCCCAGGCCGTAGGCAAAAAACAGCTTGGCGGCCGAGAAGCAGACGTCGTCCTCGCGCAGGCCCAGGATGGCCTTGCCATAGAGTTCGCAGGTCCAGTAGGGGTTGGCGTGGGTGTGCACCGTGCCCTTGGGGCGGCCGGTGGAGCCCGACGAATACAGCCAGAAACCGGGGTCGTCCGGCCCGGTGGCCGCCGGTCTGGCCAGCGGTGAATGGCCCGACACAAAGGCCTCGAAATCGACCTCGGCCGGGTGCAGTGGTGCCAGCGGCCGCGAGACGATGACCTTCTGCACCTCGTGGTCGGACTTGGTCATGGCCGAGGTCAGCGCCGGCAGCAGCGCGCCCGAAACCAGGGCCGCCTGGGCACGCGAGTGCTCCAGCATGTAGGCGTAGTCGTCGGCCGTCAGCAGGGTGTTGACCGCCACCGGCACCAGGCCCGCGTACATGGCGCCCAGAAAGGCCACCGGCCAGTCGTTGCCGTCCTGCATCAGCAGCAGCACGCGTTCCTCGCGCTTGAGGCCCAGGGCGCGCAGGCCGGCGGCCAGGCGGCGCACCCGCTCGTCCAGCGCGCCGTAGCTCAGGCGGCCCTGGTCGTCGATGAAGGCCGGCTTGTCCGCCCGGCCGGCATTGGTCTGCAGCAGGTGCTGGGCGAAGTTGAACGGTGCCTGGGGCGCCGCGATGGCGTGGTGGCTCATGGCCTGTCTCCTGTTGTCCTGTTGTTCTCTGCGGTCCGGCGCCAGCTTACAGCGCCGCCAGCACCTCGGTCGAGGCCTGCAAGGCGCTGCGTCGGTGGTAGAAGTTCAGCGCGCGGGCGCCGCCCAGTTCCTCGCCGCCACCGGCGCGGCCCGGGCCGCCGTGCAGCGACTGCGGCATCACGTTGCCGTGGCCGGTGTGCTGGTTGGCCACATCGGGGCTGATGATGTGCACGCGGCCGTGGCTGTCGGCCAGTTCCAGGGCGGTGGCGGCCAGCGCGCCGGCATCCGTGCCATAGAGCGAGGCCACCAGCGAACCCTGGCCCCGGCGGATCAGCCGCAGCGCGTGGGCGGCGTCGCGGTAGGGCACCAGGGTGGCCACGGGCCCAAACACCTCGGTGTCGTGCACCAGGTGGGCCGCGTCGCTGCCGGCCGCATTGCGCGTGCCCAGCAGGGTGGGGCCGACGCAGCAGGCGACCGCGGGATCGGCGTCCACCAGCGCCTGGGTGCTGCCGTCGTGCAGCACCTCGGTCTGGGTTTGCAGGCGTTGCAGACCCTCGCGCACGGTGGCCAGCTGGGCGCGGTTCACCAGGGCGCCCATGCGCACCACCTCATTGCGCGGGTTGCCCACCGTGGTCTTGGCCAGGCGCGCGGCCACGGCCTGGGCCACCGTGGTGTACAGCGCCTCGGGCACCAGCACGCGGCGGATGGCGGTGCACTTCTGGCCCGACTTCTGCGTCATCTCACGCGCCACCTCCTTGACCAGCAGTTCCACGGCCGGGCTGTCCGCGCCTTCGCCGGGCAGCAGCAAGGCCGAGTTGACGCTGTCGGCCTCGATGTTCACCCGCACCGAATGCTGGGTCACGGCCGGGTGCGAGCGGATCACGGCGGCGGTTTCGGCCGAGCCGGTGAAGGACACCACGTCAAAGGGCTGGAGCGCGTCCATCAGGCCGGCCGAGCTGCCACAGACCACCGACAGCGCGCCCACCGGCAGGATGCCGGCGTTGACCACGTCCTGGACCATGCGCTGCGTGAGCCAGGCGGTGGCCGTGGCCGGCTTGATGATCACCGGCACGCCGGCGAGCAGGGCGGGCGCGGCCTTTTCCCACAGGCCCCAGCTCGGGAAGTTGAAGGCGTTGATGAACAGCGCCACGCCGCGCGTGGGCGTGAGCACGTGCTGCGACTGGAACAGCGGCTCCTTTCCCAGGCGGGCCGGCTCGCCATCGAGCAGAAAGCGCCGGTCGCCCAGCGTGTCGCCCATCTTGGCGTAGGTGCCCAGGGTGTAGATGCCGCCGTCCACGTCGACAGCGGTGTCGTTCTTGACCGTGCCGCTGTTGGCGGTGGAGATTTCGTAGTAGGCATCGCGGTGCGTCTGCAGCACCTTGCCCACGGCGGCCAGCAGGGCGCCGCGTTCGCGGTAGGTGAGTGCGCGCAGGGCGGGGCCGCCCACCTCGCGCGCAAAGGCGAAGCCGGCCTGAAGATCCAGGCCGGTGGCGTCGACGCGGGCGATTTCGGTGCCCAGCACCGGGTCGAACAGCGCGGTGCCCGCGCCCTGGCCGGCCACCCATTGGCCGCCGATGAAGTTGGAAAGCAGTTCGGGCATGTGTGGGGTCTCGGTGGGGTTCAGCGGGTGAATTCGATCTGGCCCTGGGGCAGCAGGTAGAGCACCAGGGCGCGGCCCTGGCTCACGGTGGGGCGGTGGGCGCTGCCGGGCGGGCAGACCAGCCAGCCGGCCGGGCGGCCGTCGAAACAGGCGTCGGCGTCCAGCGGCATGATGAGGTCGATCTCGCCCTGCGGGTGGGTGTGGTGCGGGCCGGCGATGTCCTGCATGTCCACCACGTCGACCGAAAAGCCGTGCAGGTCGTCCGCGGGCTTGAAGATGCGACCGTAGCGTATGCCGCCGCCTTCGCGGTCGCACAGCCAGCCGTCGCGCACGCCGGCCTCGCAGCTGGCGCGCAGGGCGGTGTAGGTGACGCTGCCGACGCCGTGGGTCTGGTTGAGCCAGGTGTCGAGCGTGGCGTCCAGTGGCCGGCCAGCGAGTTGGGTGGTCAGGTTGGCGATCTGATCGCGAAACAGGGCGGGGGTCATGCAAGGGTCTCCTCGAAACGGGGGCTGCAGGCTTGCCGGGATGCAGAAGATGCAGTATTGTGCGTCTGCACTGTAGGCAATCGCGCCCACGGTGTCAAGCACTATATTGCATGTTATGAGCGAAAACTCTGTGTCTGCCGCCGTGCTGGCCGCGACAGACGAAGACAAGAACCCCTTTCTGACCGCCCTCGGCGAGCGTGTGCGCGCCCTGCGCGCGCGCCGTGGCATGACCCGCAAGGGCCTGGCGGCCGCGGCCGACGTGTCCGAGCGCCACCTGGCCAACCTCGAATACGGTGTTGGCAACGCCTCCATCCTGGTGCTGCTGCAGGTGGCGCAGGCGCTGCAGTGCCCGCTGGCGGAGCTGATTGGCGACATCACCACCTCCTCGCCCGAATGGCTGATGATCCGCGAACTGCTGGAGCGCCGCGACGAGGACACCTTGCGCCGCGTGCGCGTGGCCGTGGGCGAGATGCTGGGCACGGGCGGCGCCAACGCGGGTGCGGGCGGGCGCAGCTCGCGCGTGGCGCTGATCGGCCTGCGCGGCGCCGGCAAGACCACGCTGGGCAGCCTGCTGGCCGAAGACCTGGATTTCCCCTTTGTCGAGCTCAGCCGCGAGATCGAGAAATTCGCTGGCTGCAGCATCTCCGAGATCCAGGGCCTCTATGGCGTCAACGCCTACCGCCGCTACGAGCGCCGGGCGCTGGAGGAGGCGATACAGATCTACCCCGAGGCGGTGATCGCCACGCCCGGTGGCCTGGTGTCCGACCCGGCCACCTTCAACCTCCTGCTGGCCCACTGCACCACGGTGTGGCTGCAGGCCGCGCCCGAAGACCACATGAAACGCGTGGCGGCCCAGGGCGACATGCGGCCCATGGCCGCCAGCTCCGAGGCGATGGAGGACCTCAAAGGCATCCTGGCCGGGCGTGCGGCCTTTTATTCCAAGGCCGAGTTCCAGCTCGACACCAGCGCCCAGCCGCTGCAGCCCACCTTTGTGGCCTTGCGCACCCTGGTGCGGGAGGCGCTGAAGCTGCCAACCTGAAAAATAGTGCATAAAAATGCACCTGTCATGTTGCAAACCTTGAGTTAATGCAATATGATGCATATCAGCGGGTGCGCTGTGCCGTCCCGCGATCCGCCGCACCGAACACCGTCCGCCCGAGGAGACCCCATGAGCAACGCCGCACCCCAAGTCGATTACCAGACCGATCCTTCGCAATACCGGCACTGGAAGCTGGCCTTCAACGGCCCGGTGGCCACGCTGTCGGCCGACTTCGACGAAAACGCCGGTCTGCGTCCCGGCTACAAGCTCAAGCTCAACAGCTACGACCTGGGCGTGGACATTGAACTGAACGACGCCATCAACCGCGTGCGCTTCGAGCACCCTGAAGTGCGCACCGTGGTGGTGACCAGCGCCAAGGAAAAGGTGTTCTGCTCCGGCGCCAACATCTTCATGCTGGGCGTGTCCAGCCACGCCTGGAAGGTGAACTTCTGCAAGTTCACCAACGAGACCCGCAACGGCCTGGAAGACTCGTCCACCCACAGCGGCCTGAAGTTCCTGGCCGCCGTCAACGGCGCCTGCGCCGGCGGTGGCTACGAACTGGCCCTGGCCTGTGACGAGATCATCCTGGTGGACGACCGCAGCAGCGCGGTGAGCCTGCCCGAGGTGCCGCTGCTGGGCGTCTTGCCTGGCACCGGCGGCCTGACCCGCGTGACCGACAAGAAGAAGGTGCGCCACGACCTGGCCGACATCTTCTGCACCAGCGTGGAAGGGGTGCGCGGCCAGAAAGCCAAGGACTGGCGCCTGGTCGACCACATCGCCAAGCCGGCGCAGTTTGCCGCCAAGGTGCAGGAGCGCGCGCTGGAACTGGCCGCGCAGAGCGACCGCCCGGCCGACGCCAAGGGTGTGAGCTTGCCCCGCCTGGCCCGCACGGTGGCGGCCGATGCCCTGCATTACGCCCACGTGTCGGTCGAGATCGACCGCGCCAAGCGCACCGCCACCTTCACCGTCAAGGCGCCCACCGGCGCCCAGCCGTCGGACGTGGCCGGCATCGAAGCGGCCGGCGCCGCCTGGTACCCGCTGCAGATGGGCCGCGAACTCGAAGACGCCATCCTGCACATGCGCACCAACGAGCTGGACATCGGCACCTGGCTGATCAAGACCGCCGGTGACGCCGCCGCCGTGCTGGCCATGGACGCCGTGCTGATGGCAAACAAGAATCATTGGCTGGTGCGCGAAACCATCGGCCTGCTGCGCCGCACCT
This sequence comes from Hydrogenophaga sp. OTU3427, assembly GCF_038440225.1. Classification (NCBI taxonomy): domain Bacteria; kingdom Pseudomonadati; phylum Pseudomonadota; class Betaproteobacteria; order Burkholderiales; family Comamonadaceae; genus Hydrogenophaga; species Hydrogenophaga sp. OTU3427. Next base: position 81,700 of record NZ_JASATI010000001.1, read on the forward strand.
ACAGCCGCCTGGACGTGTCCTCGCGCAGCCTGTTTGCTCTCATCGACAGCGGCACCTGCTTCGCCGGCAGCTTCCTGGAGCTGGCCCTGGCCTGCGACCGCAGCTACATGCTGGCCCTGCCCGACGACGAAGCCGCCGCACCCAAGATCACCGTGGGCGACACCAACTTCGGCCTCTACCCCATGGTCACCGGCCAGAGCCGCCTGGGCCGCCGCTTCTACGACGAAGCCCCCGCGCTGGACGCCGTGCGCGCCCGGGCCGGCCAGGCGCTGGACGCCGACGCCGCCTTCGCCGTGGGCCTGGTCACCGCCAACCCCGACGACATCGACTGGGCCGACGAGATCCGAATCGCCATCGAAGAGCGCGTGGCCATGTCGCCCGACGCCCTGACCGGCCTGGAAGCCAACCTGCGCTTCAACGGCCCCGAGAACATGTTCACCCGCGTCTTCGGCCGTCTCACCGCCTGGCAGAACTGGATCTTCCAGCGCCCCAACGCCGTCGGCGAAAAGGGTGCCTTGAAGGTCTATGGCAAGGGCGACAAGGCCGCCTTCGACTGGAACCGCGTCTAAACCACCGTTTTCGTTGTGCGGCGCGGACCGGGTGGCGCGCCGCAACCGAACCCCTTCCACCGTTGAAATCCCAGGAGACTCACCATGTCCAGCATCGACTACAGCGAGAAGATTCCCAACAACGTGAACCTGGCCGAGGACCGCACGCTCAAGCGCGCGCTCGAACAGTGGCAGCCCAACTACCTGAACTGGTGGAACGACATGGGCCCGGACGGCTCGCAGAACTTCGACGTCTACCTGCGCACGGCCATCAGCGTGGACCCGCAGGGCTGGGCCCAGTTCGGCCACGTCAAGATGCCCGATTACCGCTGGGGCATCTTCCTCAACCCCGCCGAGCAGGACCGCAAGATCCACTTCGGTGACCACAAGGGCGAAGCCGCCTGGCAGGACGTGCCTGGCGAATACCGCGCCAACCTGCGCCGCATCATCGTGACGCAGGGCGACACCGAGCCCGCATCGGTGGAGCAGCAGCGCCACCTGGGCCTGACCTGCCCGAGCCAGTACGACCTGCGCAACCTGTTCCAGGTCAACGTGGAAGAAGGCCGCCACCTGTGGGCCATGGTCTACCTGCTGCACAAGTACTTCGGCAAGGACGGCCGCGAAGAAGGCGAAGCCCTGCTGGAGCGCAACAGCGGCAACGCCGACAACCCGCGCATCCTCGAAGCCTTCAATGAAGAGACGCCCGACTGGCTGTCCTTCTTCATGTTCACCTACTTCACCGACCGCGACGGCAAGTTCCAGCTCTGCGCATTGGCCGAGTCCAGCTTCGACCCGCTGGCGCGCACGACCAAGTTCATGTTGACCGAAGAAGCCCACCACATGTTCGTGGGCGAATCGGGCGTGAGCCGCGTGATCAACCGCACCTGCCAGGTGATGAACGAGCTCAAGACCGACGACCCGGCCAAGCTGCGCGCCGCCGGTGTGATCGACCTGCCCACCATCCAGCGTTACCTGAACTTCCACTTCTCGGTGACCATCGACCTCTTCGGTGCCGACGAGTCCAGCAACGCCGCCACCTTCTACAGCACCGGCCTCAAGGGCCGCTACGAAGAAGGCAAACGCACCGACGACCACCAGCTGCGTGGCCAGTTCTACAAGGTGCTCAACGTGCAGAACGGCCAGCTGGTCGAAAAAGAAGTGCCCATGCTCAATGCGCTCAACGAAGTGCTGCGCGACGACTACATCAAGGACAGCGTGGGCGGCGTGGAGCGCTGGAACAAGGTGATCGAGAAGGCCGGCATCCCCGTGCGCCTGACCGTGCCGCACAAAGCCTTCCACCGCAACATCGGCCTGCTCAAGGGCGTGAAGGTGGCGCCGGACGGCCGCGTGATCTCCGAATCCGAATGGAGCGCCAACCGCGACAACTGGCTGCCCAGCGAGGGCGACCGCGCCTTTGTCGCCAGCCTGATGGGCCGCGTGGTCGATCCCGGCAAGTTCGCCAACTGGATCGCGCCTCCGGTGATGGGCATCAACCGCCAGCCGGTGGATTTCGAGTACGTCCGGTTCAATTGACCCCCCCGCGCCGCGCCTAGGGGCGCGTCACCCCCCAGGGGGCAACACCTACGGGCCGGCGGAGCCGGACCCGTGGTGTTCCCGGGTGAGGCACGCTTTTCGGAGAGTGTGGCTCTGTTTCCCGCCGCGCGCGCTACCGAGCATGGGTTGGGGTGGCTGGCGCAGTGAGGTAAAGGAGGAGCCGGCCGCAGGCCGGCGGGGGACACGAACGGAGCCAGTCACCCCAACCCATGCGGCGCCACCAGGTCACCCAAACGCGGCACCCTGCAAGACAATAGCGCACACCCCAGAAGTACGGAGACCTACGATGAACGCCCCTGCCGCTGTCGTCAAGCAGCACCTGATCGACCCCGAAATCTGCATCCGCTGCAACACCTGCGAGTCCATCTGCCCGGTGGGTGCGATCAGTCACGACTCGCGCAACTATGTCGTGGACATCGACAAGTGCAACTGGTGCAACGACTGCATCTCGCCTTGCCCCACGGGCAGCATAGACAACTACCGCAAGGTGCTCAAGGTCAAGGCCTACAGCCTGGCCGAGCAGCTGAGCTGGGACGTCCTGCCCGCCGAGCTGAGTCCGGCCGACCTGGTGGCGGACGGCGCCAGCGGTGAAGCCGAGCCCGTGGCGGCGCCCGAGCCGGCGCCCAGCGCCCTGGCCGCCCCCGGCGAACCGGTGTTCAACAGCGCCGCCTACGGCGCCACGCTGCCGCCCTGGTCGGCGGCACACGCCTACACCAACCTCTATGGTCCCAAGGCGGCCGAGAAGTCCATCACCGCCACCGTCGTGGGCAACGTGCGGGTGACCGAGGTGGGCGGCGAAGGCGGCAGCGACTATGACACCCACCACGTGGTGCTGGATTTTGGCGGCATGCCTTTCCCGGTGCTCGAAGGCCAGTCCATCGGCATCATCCCGCCCGGCACCGACGACAAGGGCCGGCCGCACCACGCGCGCCAGTACAGCATCGCCAGCCCGCGCAACGGCGAACGCCCCGGCTACAACAACCTCTCGCTGACCATCAAGCGGGTGCTGGAAGACCACCAGGGTCAGCCCGTGCGCGGCGTCGCCAGCAACTACATGTGTGACCTCCAGGTGGGCGACCAGGTGCAGGTGATGGGACCGTTCGGCACCAGCTTCCTGATGCCCAACCACCCCCGCAGCCACATCGTGATGATCTGCACCGGTACTGGCAGCGCCCCCATGCGTGCCATGACCGAGTGGCGGCGCCGGCTGCGTGCCTCCGGCAAGTTCGAAGGTGGCAAGCTGATGCTGTTTTTTGGCGCCCGCACCCAGCAGGAGCTGCCTTACTTCGGCCCACTGCAGAACCTGCCCAAGGACTTCATCGACATCCACTTCGCGTTCTCGCGCACGCCCGGTCAGCCCAAGCGCTACGTGCAGGACCTGATGCGCGAGCGCGCGGCCGACCTGGCCCAGATGCTGGCCGACCCCAACAGCCACTTCTACGTCTGTGGCCTCAAGAGCATGGAAGAGGGCGTGGTGCTGGCCTTGCGCGACGTGGCCCAGGGCGCCGGCATGGATTGGGAAAAAGTGGGGGCCTCGCTCAAGAAGGAAGGCCGGCTGCACCTCGAGACCTACTGAGCCGGCTGCGGCTGGCCCTCGCCCAGGAAGCGGGCCGCCATCGGCCCGATCAGCTCCAGCATGGCCTGTTGTGTCAGGGTGGCTGGGCGCTGGGCGCTGATGGCAATGCTCAGGCGGGTGCGCAAGCGAGGCGAATGCACCTTCTGCAGCACGAGCGAATGGGCTTGCGCCGAGGTGAGGACCGCGTTGCGCGACAGCAGGGCGCAGCCGGCGCCGTCGGCGACCAGGTCCAGGATGGCGCTGACGCCGTCGATTTCGAGGGCTATCTGCGGCCGGCAGCCGATGTTGGCCAGTTCGGTCTCGACCAGCATGCGGATGGCGTTGGGGCGGGTCGGGATCACCAGCGGCAGCTGAGCCACCTCGCGCAGCGTGATGCCGTCCTCGCCCACCGCCGTGCCCTGCCGTTGCACCAGGTACAGGTCTTCCTCCATCAATGGCGTGAGTTCGATCTCCGGCGACGGCATGGCGTTGTAGAGCACGACCAGGTCCAGGCGGCCCGACAGAAGGCCGTCGAGCATGCTCGACGACAGGCCCTCGCTGATCGACAGCGAGGCATCGGGCAGGCGCTGGCGGAATTCGCGCGTGAGCGGCACCGTCAGCACCTTGGCCACGCTGGTGGGCAGGCCGATGGCCACCCGGCCGGCCAGCGCACCCCGCACACGCCCCAGTTCCTCCTTGGCCCGCTCCACCTGGTGCAGGATGCCGCGCCCGTGGTCCAGCAGCAGCTTGCCGGCCTCGGTCGGCGTGGCGCCACGGCCATTGCGCACCAGCAGGTTCTGCCGCAACTCCACCTCCAGCAGCCGCACCTGCCGGCTCAGCGCCGGCTGGGCGATGTTGAGCGCGGTGGCGGCCCGGGTGAAACTGCCCAGTTCGGCCACGCGCACGAAATATTCCAGTTGCTTGAGGTCCATGGGGCAGGTGGGTGGTTGGAGCTATATCGCGACTCTCATTATGCCGAATTGTGATAGCTGCTAGCCAACATGCCCGCTTGGCGTTCGGGGTCTCCGTGTCCACAATGCTGGACCAACCGCAGACCACGCCACGCCACCATGAGCACAAGCATCCGAGGCATTTCGTCCATGGCCACCCGCCAGGTGCTGGCCGACCTGGTGTCGGCTTTCGAGCAGCGCACGGGCCAACGTGTGGTGTTCGAATCGGTCGGTGGTGTCGACGCGGCCAAGCGTGTCGCTGCCGGCGAGGCCTTCGACGTTGTCGCGCTGGCCTCGGACGCCATCGACAAGTTGATCGCCGCCGGGCGTGTGGACGCCGGCAGCAAGGTCGACCTGGTCCGCTCCGGTGTGGCGGTGGCCGTGCGTGCAGGTGCGCCCTTGCCCGACCTGTCCAGCGAAGCCGCCGTGCGCGACGCCGTGCTGGCCGCGCCCCGCATCAGCTACTCCACCGGTCCCAGCGGCGTGGCCCTGGCCCAGCTGTTCGAGCGCTGGGGCATCGCCGCGGCGATCCAGTCCCGCATCGTGACGCCGCCGCCCGGCGTGCCCGTGGGCACGCTGGTGGCAAAGGGCGAGGTCGACCTGGGTTTCCAGCAACTGAGCGAACTCATCCACCTGGACGGCATCACCGTGGCAGGCCCGCTGCCGCCGGCCATCCAGATCATCACCACCTTCTCGGCCGGCGTCTGCACGGGCTCGGCCCAGGCCGGCGTGGTGCGCGAGATGCTGGCCTACATGGCCTCGCCCGAAGCGCTGGAGGCCAAGCGCCGCCAGGGCATGGACGCCGCCTGAGCGACCTTCCCCGACCCTCACCGACAACAACAGGAGCCGCACCATGATCATCGACTGCCATGGCCACTACACCACCGCCCCCAAGGCGCTGGAGAACTGGCGCAACGCCCAGATCGCCAACCTCAAGACCCCCGAGCTGGGCCCCAAGGTGGCCGATCTCCAGATCAGCGACGACGAGCTGCGCGAGTCCATCGAGACCAACCAGCTGCGCCTGATGAAGGAACGCGGCTCCGACCTCACCATCTTCAGCCCGCGCGCCAGCTTCATGGCCCACCACATCGGCGACTTCAACACCTCGTCGACCTGGGCCGCCATCTGCAACGAGCTCTGCTACCGCGTGTCCCAGCTGTTCCCGGACCACTTCATTCCGGCCGCCATGCTGCCGCAAAGCCCCGGCGTCGATCCGCGCACCTGCATCCCCGAGCTGGAGAAGTGCGTCAAGGAATACGGCAACGTCGGCATCAACCTCAACCCGGACCCGAGTGGCGGCCACTGGACCAGCCCGCCCCTGAGCGACAAGTCCTGGTACCCCATCTACGAAAAGATGGTCGAGTACGACATCCCGGCCATGGTCCACGTCAGCACCAGCTGCAACGCCTGTTTCCACACCACCGGCGCCCACTACCTGAACGCCGACACCACGGCCTTCATGCAGTGCCTGACCAGCGACCTGTTCAGCGACTTCCCGACGCTGAAGTTCATCATCCCCCACGGCGGTGGCGCCGTGCCCTACCACTGGGGCCGCTTCCGGGGCCTGGCGCAAGAGCTCAAGAAGCCGCTGCTCAAGGACCACCTGCTCAACAACATCTTCTTCGACACCTGCGTCTACCACCAGCCGGGCATCGACCTGCTGACCAAGGTGATCCCGGTCGACAACATCCTGTTCGCCAGCGAGATGATCGGCGCCGTGCGTGGCATCGACCCCGAGACCGGCCACTACTACGACGACACCAAGCGCTACATCGAGGCCTCGACCATTGTCGTCGGCGACGACCGTCACAAGATCTACGAAGGCAACGCGCGCCGCGTGTTCCCGCGGCTGGACGCCGCTCTCAAAGCAAAGGGGAAATGACCATGTACGAACTCGGCGTTGTTTACCGCAACATCACCCGCGCGGACCGTGCAGCCGCCGATGGCCTGGCCGCGCTGGGCTCGGCCACGGTGCACGAGGCCATGGGCCGCGTGGGTCTGCTCAAGCCCTACATGCGCCCGATCCAGACCGGTGTGCAGGTATCGGGCACGGCCGTCACGGTGCTGCTGCAGCCTGGCGACAACTGGATGATGCACGTCGCGGCCGAGCAGATCCAGCCCGGCGACATCGTGATCGCCACCGTCACCGCCGACTGCACCGACGGCTACTTCGGCGACCTGCTGGCCACCTCCTTCCAGGCCCGGGGCGCGCGTGCCCTGGTCATCGAAGCCGGCGTGCGCGACGTCAAGACCCTGAAGGAAATGAACTTCCCGGTCTGGTCCAAGGCGATCTCGTCCAAGGGCACCATCAAGGCCACCCTGGGCTCGGTCAACATCCCCATCGTCTGCGCGGGCGCCTTGGTCACGCCCGGCGACGTGATCGTGGCCGACGACGACGGCGTGGTCTGTGTGCCCCAGGCGCTGGCCGCCAAGACCCTGGAAGCCGCGATCAAGCGCGAGAGCTTCGAGGGCGAGAAGCGCGACAAGCTCGCCAGCGGCGTGCTGGGCCTGGACATGTACAAGATGCGCGAGCCGCTGGCCGCCGCGGGCCTGAAATACATCGACTGAGACATCGACCGAATTTTGCGTTTTTGATCCCGATATCCGGAGACATTTGGACATGAGACCCCTTGCCTTTTCCCGCCGCGCCCTGCTGACCGCCGCAGCCCTGGCGGCCACCGTGGTGGGCGCCAGCCTGCCGGCCCAGGCCCAGGATTTCCCGACCAAAAGCGTGCGCATCATCACGCCCTTCCCGGTGGGCGGCGGCCCCGAAGGCGTGGTCCGCCTGGTGGCTGACAAGCTGGCCCGCCAGTGGGGCAAGCCGGTGGTGGTGGAGAACCGCCCGGGCGGCAACGGCTTCATCGCCATCGACGCCTTCAAGCGCGGCGCCACCGACGGCCACGATCTGATCCAGCTCGACAACGTGCACCTGTCGGCCTACCCCCACCTGTTCAAGAAACTGCCCTACGACGCGGCCAAGGATTTCGATGTCCTGCTGCCGCTGTTCAAGACCTATTTCTTCTTCACCACCGCGGTCGACAGCAAGTACAAGAACGTCGCCGATCTGATCGCGGACGCCAAGGCACACCCGGGCAAGCTCAACTACGGCTCCTGGTCGGTGGGCAACCCGGTGCACCTGGGCTCGGCCCTGTTCGACACCGTGGCGGGCGTGGACACGCAGCACGTGATCTACAAGGAAACCTCGCAGCTCTACACCGGCGTGGCCACCGGCGAGCTGGCCTACGCGCTGGGCACCAGCGCCACCGCCGGTCCGCTGTACCGGGCGGGCAAGCTCAAGTTCCTGGCGATTGCCGGCCCGCAGCGCCTGCCCGCCTACAAGGACGTGCCCACCGTGGCCGAGGCCGGCGGCCCCAAGGGCTTCGAGGTCAGCGGCTGGACCGCCATCGCCGCGCCCAAGGGCCTGCCCAAGGCGGTGGCCGACAAGATCCAGCGCGACATCGAGAAGGCCTTGAGCGAGGTCGACGTGAAGGAGAAATTCGTCTCCTTCGGCTACGAGAGCTACACGCCCACGCGGGTGCAGTTCCAGCAATACATGGACAGCGAATCCAAGCGCTTCGCCGACGTGATCAAAAAGGCCGGCGCTTCGCTGGACTGATGGTTGGTTTTTTCAGACAGATTCGGAGACATTGCGTCATGACAGCTTCCTTCATTTCCCGCCGCGCCCTGCTGGCGACAGCCGCACTGGCGGCCACCGTGGCGGGCGCCTCCCTGCCGGCCCATGCCCAGGAGTGGCCGACCAAGAACGTGCGCCTGATCACGCCTTACCCCGTGGGTGGCGGCCCCGATGGCATCGCCCGCCTGCTGGCCGACAAGCTGTCCAAGAAGTGGGGCAAGCCGGTGGTGGTGGACAACCGACCGGGTGGCAACGGTTTCATCGCCATCGACGCCTTCAAGCGTGGCGCCAGCGACGGCCATGACCTGCTGCAGCTCGACAGCGTGCACCTGACGGCCTACCCCTACATGTTCAAGAAGCTGCCCTACGACGTCAGCAAGGACTTCGAGCCCATCGCGCCGCTGTTCCAGTCATTCCTGTTCTTTGTGGTGCCCACCAACAGCAAGTACCAGAAGATGTCGGAGCTGATCGCCGACGCCAAGGCCAGGCCTGGCAAGATCAACTACGGTTCGTGGTCCATCGGCAACCCGGTGCACCTGGGCGTCGAAGAGCTGCAGGAGCTGGCCGGCATCAAGGTCGAGCACGTGCTCTACAAGGAGACCACCCAGCTCTACACCTCGGTGGGCACGGGTGAGCTGGACTTCTCGGTCGGCTCGGCCGGCACCGCCGGCCCGATGTACCGCGCCGGCAAGCTGCGTTTCCTGGCCGTGGCCGGCCCCAAGCGCATGGAAGCCTACCCCGACGTGCCCACGGTGGCCGAATCGGGTGGCCCGGCCAACAACTACGAGGTCAGCGGCTGGAACACCATCGCCGGCCCCAAGGGCCTGCCGCCCGCCATCCAGGACAAAATCCGCAAGGACATCGCCGAGGCCCTGTCCGGCCCCGACGTCAAGGAAAAATTCCTGACCTTCGGTTACGTTCCGTTGAACCTGGACCGCCCGCAGTTCGCCAAGTTCATCCAGAACGAGGCCAACCGTTACTCGGCCGTCATCAAGCGTGCCAAGATCGAACTGGAATAAGGAGCCGCCATGAGCAAACCCACCACGGGTGATTTCACCAAGACCACCGGCTGGCTCGACTGGTACACCGGTCCGGCCAAGCCCCGTTTCCAGCTGCCCGCGGGCGCGGTGGACGCTCACTGCCACGTGTTCGGCCCGGGGGCCGAGTTTCCCTACGCGCCGGAGCGCAAGTACACCCCCTGCGACGCCAGCAAGGCCGAGTTGTACGCGCTGCGCGACCACCTGGGTTTTGCGCGCAACGTGGTGGTGCAGGCCACCTGCCACGGCGCCGACAACCGCGCCATGGTCGACGCCTGCCTGTCCAGCGGCGGCAAGGCGCGCGGCGTGGCCACGGTCAAGCGCTCGGTGACGGACGAAGAGTTGCAGGCCCTGCATGCCGCTGGCGTGCGCGGCGTGCGTTTCAACTTCGTCAAGCGCCTGGTCGACTTCACGCCCAAGGACGAGCTGATGGAGATCGCCGCGCGCATCGGCAAGCTCGGCTGGCACGTGGTGATCTACTTCGAGGCGGTGGACCTGCCCGAGTTGTGGGACTTCTTCACCGCGTTGCCCACCACCGTGGTGGTGGACCACATGGGCCGCCCCGACGTGAGCAAACCCATCGACGGGCCCGAGTTCGAACTGTTCCTCAAGTTCATGCGCCAGCACCCCAACGTCTGGAGCAAGGTGAGCTGCCCCGAGCGCCTGTCGGTCACCGGCCCCAAGGCCTTGCACGGCGAGCAGGCCGCCTACCGCGACGTGGTGCCGTTCGCGCGCCGCGTGGTCGAGGAATTCCCCGACCGCGTGTTGTGGGGCACCGACTGGCCACACCCCAACCTCAAGGACCACATGCCCGACGACGGCCTGCTGGTGGATTTCATTCCCCACATCGCGCCCACGGCCGAGCTGCAGCGCAAGCTGCTGGTCGACAATCCGATGCGTCTGTACTGGCCTGAGGAAGTTTGACCATGGCACTCGACAAACCCTACCTGGACGTGCCCGGCACGACCATCTTCGACGCCGAACAGAGCCGCAAGGGCTACTGGCTCAACCAGTTCTGCATGAGCCTGATGAAGCCGGAGAACCGCGCCCGGTTCAAGGCCGATGAGCGCGCCTACCTCGATGGGTGGGCGATGAGCGAGGAGCAGAAGCAGGCCGTGCTCGACCGTGACCTGAACCGCGCCATCTCGCTGGGCGGCAACATCTACTTCCTGGCCAAGATTGGCTCCACCGACGGCAAGAGCTTCCAGCAGATGGCGGGCAGCATGACAGGCATGACCGAAGCCGAATACCGCGACATGATGATCAACGGCGGCCGCTCGGCCGAGGGCAACCGCTACGTCGGCGAGGACGGCGACGCCCAGGCCCACCGCCAGCCGCAAGGGAAACACTGACATGGCACGCATCACCGCATCCGTTTTCACCTCGCACGTGCCCGCCATCGGCGCCGCGCTCGACCTCGGCAAGACCCACGAGCCCTACTGGCAGAAGGTGTTCGCCGGCTACGAGTACGGCAAACAGTGGATCAAGGAGCAGAAGCCCGACGTCATCTTCCTGGTCTACAACGACCATGCGACGGCCTTCAGCCTGGACCTGATCCCCACCTTCGCCATCGGCACCGCGGCCGAGTACGAGGTGGCCGACGAGGGCTTCGGTCCGCGCCCGGTGCCCAAGGTCGTGGGCCACCCCGACCTGGCCGCCCACATCGCGCAGTCGGTCATCCAGCAGGACTTCGACCTCACCATCGTCAACAAGATGGCGGTGGACCACGGCCTGACCGTGCCGCTGTCGCTGATGTTCGGCGAGCAGGACCCGGTCCAGGGCGCCTGGCCCTGCCCGGTGATCCCCTTCGCCGTCAACGTGGTGCAGTACCCGGTGCCCAGTGGCCGCCGCTGCTTCGAGCTGGGCAAGGCCATCCGCCGCGCCGTGGAAAGCTACGACCAGGACCTCAACGTGCAGATCTGGGGCACGGGTGGCATGAGCCACCAGCTGCAGGGCCCGCGTGCCGGCCTGATCAACCGCGAGTGGGACAACGCCTGGCTGGACAAGCTGATCAACGACCCCGAGGCCTGCGCCGCCGTGCCCCACATCGACTACGTGCGCGAGGCCGGCAGCGAAGGCATCGAGCTGGTGATGTGGCTGATCGCGCGGGGCGCCATGGCCGACGTGGCCGGCGGCCCCAAGCCGGTGCTCAAGCACCGCTTCTACCATGTGCCCGCCAGCAACACGGCGGTGGGCCACGCCATCCTGGAGAACCCGCTCTGACCGCTCTGGCGGGTTTCATAAAAATGTGTAAGGACAGACCATGACCATCAAAGTTGCACTCGCCGGCGCCGGCGCCTTCGGCATCAAGCACCTGGACGGCATCAAGAACATTCCCGACGTGGAAGTGATCTCGCTGATCAGCCGCGACCTCGACAAGACGCGCGAAGTGGCCGACAAGTACGGCATCCCACACGTCACCACCGACCTCGCCGACAGCCTGGCGATCAAGGAGCTGGACGCCGTCATCCTGTGCACGCCCACGCAGATGCACGCCTCGCAGACCCTGGCCTGTTTGCAGGCCGGCAAACACGTGCAGGTCGAGATCCCGCTGTGTGACGTCTACAAGGAAGGCCAGGCCGTGCTGGCCCTGCAGCAACAGACCGGCCTGGTGGCCATGTGTGGCCACACCCGCCGCTTCAACCCCAGCCACCAGTACGTCCACCAGAAGATCCAGGCCGGCGCCTTCAACATCCAGCAGATGGATGTGCAGACCTACTTCTTCCGCCGCACCAACATGAACGCGCTGGGCCAGGCACGCAGCTGGACCGACCACCTGCTGTGGCACCACGCCGCCCACACGGTGGACCTGTTCGCCTACCAGTGTGGCAGCCCCATCGTCAAGGCCAACGCGGTGCAGGGCCCCATCCACCCGACCCTGGGCATCGCGATGGACATGAGCATCCAGCTCAAGGCCGCCAACGGCGCCATCTGCACGCTGAGCCTGAGCTTCAACAACGACGGCCCGCTGGGCACCTTCTTCCGCTACATCGGCGACAGCGCGACCTACATCGCCCGCTACGACGACCTGTTCAGCGGCAAGGAGGAGAAGATCGACGTGTCCCAGGTGGCGGTGTCCATGAACGGCATCGAGCTGCAGGACCGCGAGTTCTTCGCCGCCATCCGCGAAGGCCGTGAACCCAATTCGAGCATCGCGCAGGTGCTGCCCTGCTACCAGGTGCTGCACGACCTGGAACAGCAACTGCTGTAAGCTGTTCGCAACGGCTGTCCCAACGGCTCCAAGCCTCTGGCTGGGGCCGTTTCCATTTGGAGTACCACACATGCAACAACGACAACTGGGCCCCTTCACCGTCAGCGCCATCGGCCTGGGCTGCATGAACATCTGCCACGCCTACGGCGCGCCGGTGTCCGCGCAGCAGGCCGAGCGGGTGCTGCTCGCGGCGCTGGACGCCGGTGTCACCCACTTCGACACCGCCGCCCTCTACGGCTTCGGCGCCAGCGAGACCCTGGTGGGCCAGGTGCTGAGCGCCCACCGATCCCGTTTCACCCTGGCCAGCAAATGTGGCATGGGCGGGGTGGACGTGAACGGCGATGGCAAGCTGGTGCGTGTGATCGACGGCCGGCCCGAGACCTTGCGCGCCACCTGCGAGGCGGCGCTCAAGCGCCTGCGCACCGACGTGATCGACCTCTACTACCTGCACCGCTGGGACAAGAAGGTGCCCATCGAGGACAGCGTGGGCGCGCTCAGCGACCTGGTGCGCGCCGGCAAGATCCAGACCATCGGCCTGAGCGAGGTGTCGGCCACGACCTTGCGCAAGGCCCATGCGGTCCATCCCATCACGGCGCTGCAGACCGAGTACTCGCTGTGGACGCGCAACCCCGAGATCGCCGTGCTGGACGCCTGCCGCGAGCTGGGCGTGGCCTTTGTCGCCTTCAGCCCGGTGGCGCGGGGCTTCCTGTGCGGGCCGCTGGACATCAACGCTTTTGACGCCAAGGACATCCGCCGCGCCATGCCGCGTTTCGCGCCAGACAACTACGCCCGGAACCTGGCCCTGCTGCCGCCTTACCTGGCCATCGCGCAGGAACTGGGCTGCAGCCCGGCGCAGCTGGCCATCGCCTGGCTGCTGCACAAGGCGCCGCACATCCTGCCAATCCCCGGCACCGCCAACGTCGAGCACTTGCGCGACGACCTCGGGGCCGATGGTGTCCAGCTGTCGACCGAGGTGATGGCGCGGCTGGAGGCGCTGATCAACGAATCCACCGTGGCCGGCAACCGCTACACGGCCCAGGCCAACAGCGAGGTCGACACCGAGGTGTTTTGATGGGGGTCAGCGACCCGCGCAGCGGCGGAGTGTGGGGGCATCTTCAAGCGCCGCCACGGAACAATGAAAAGCCCCAGGCGGTGAACTTGAAGGGCAGGTGGTAGTGCTGGGCCGCGTCCACGATGTGGAAGCGGTAAGGCACCTGTTCCAGAAAACCCGTGGCCGCCGCCTGCGGCTGCGTGGCGCGGTAGAAGTCGCCCACCGCGAACAGCACCTCGTAGCCGCCCGGCGTGATGGCCTCGCTCATCAGCGCCGGGTGCTGCAGCAGGCCGTTGCTGCCGATCTGGCCCTGGGCCAGCCAGGGCCCGGTGGGCTGGCCGTCCGGTCCCAGGCGGCGCAGGCCAACCGACAGGCCCACGGCCACGCGGCCACTGGCCACGTCCACACAATGGATGGAGATACCGCCGCTCATCAGTTCAGCTTCGCGCCGGAGGCCTTGACCGCGGGTGCCCAGTCGGCCACCTGCCTGGTGACGAAATCGGTGAATTCCGCGGCGCTCATCTTCTCGGGCGTGACGCCCAGGTCGTCCAGGCGCTTGGCCACGTCGGGCCGGGCCACCACCTCGGCCACCGCCTTGTTGACTTTGTCGATCACCTCGCGCGGCACGCCGGCCGGTGCCGACACGCCCAGGAAGTTCTCGGCCAGCAGCTTGGGGAAACCGGCCTCGCCCACGGTGGGCACGTTGGGCGACAGCGTGGTGCGCTTGCGCGAGGTCACCGCGATGCCGACCAGCTTGTTGTCCTTCATGTAGGGCACGTTCTGGGTCAGCGTGTCCACCGCGAACTGCAGCGTGCCGCCCAGCAGGTCGGTGTGCATGGGCGAGGAGCCCTTGTAGGGCACGTGCTCCATCTGCAGGCCGTACTGGTTCTTGAACATCTCGCCCACGATGTGGCCGATGGAGCCCATGCCGCCGGAGCCGTAGTTCACCGGCTTGGACTGCGCCTTGATCCAGCCGACCAGCTCGGGCATGGTCTTGGCCGGCACCGAGGGGTGGACCACGAACACGTTGGGCACCGCGCCGATGTAGGCGATGTGGGCGAAGGACTTGACCGGGTCGTAGGGCAGCTTGTCCATCATGAAGGGCGAGATGCTGATGGGCGCGGTGTTGGACAGCAGCAGCGTGTAGCCGTCGGCCGGGGCCCGCGCCACCTCGGCCGCGCCGATGGTGCTGCCCGCGCCCGGCTTGTTCTCCACGATCACGGGCTGGCCCAGCTTCTCCTGCAGGCCGGGCTGCAGCAGGCGCGCCACGATGTCGGAGGAACCACCGGGGGCGAAGGTGACGATCAGCTTGATCGGTTTCTGCGGCCAGCTCTGCGCGTGGGCGGCGGGCAGCAGGAGGGCGCTGGCACAGGCCAGAAGCAGTCGGCGTTGGGCGTTCATGGGGCTTCCTTGGATGGCGTGGGTGGACCGGATGGGACTTGCAATTCCTGTGCCGCAGCGCTTGGCCGACAGCCAGCGGACGCGGGGCCCTCCAGTTTGCAAGCCTGCTGTGTTGCTGTCCATCGCCTATTTCCATACGCATCATTCCAATAATCAGCATGGAAAGCGTCGGCTGCCGTGCCCAGGTGCTGAAACAAAACGAAAAAAACCGATACCGCGCCGAGACCCCTTGCGGCGGCCGCGCCGGCACCATGGCGGACATGTTCAACACGGTCTGGAAAGGACCCCGCCATGAAGCCCTGGATCAAGAAAACCCTGTTCACCGCCTTCGGCGCCACCCTGGTGCTGGGCGGCCTGTCGGCCTGCGGCTCGCGCGACCATCATGGCCGAGGCTGGAGCGACGAGCGCGTGACCGAGATGCGCGGCAAGGCCATCGAGCGCATCAGCGGCAAGCTGGACCTCAACACCGCGCAGCAGCAGAAGCTGGCCGTGCTGGCCGATGAGCTGATCGCGCAGCGCCAGGCCTGGCGCGGCCAGGGCGCCGATCCGCGGACCCAGTTCAAGGGCCTGATCGCCCAGGACAAGTTCGACCGCGCCGGGGCCCAGGCCCTGCTCGACCAGAAGGCCCAGCTGGTGCAGGGGGCCGGTCCCAAGGTGATTGCCGCCCTGGCCGACTTCTACGACAGCCTCAACCCCGAGCAGCAGAAGCAGGTGCGCGAGAAGCTGGACAAACGCCACGGCTGGGGACGCGGTTGAGCGCCGGGCCGGCCATGTCGCCCATGTCGCTGCCGGCCCGCCAGCTGGCCCAGGGCGTGCGTTGCTGTGGCCCGGCCCTGCTGGCCGGCAGCGACGATCCCCACGCCGAACTGCTGGCCATGGTCTGGGGGCCACGTTTCGACCGCGAACACGCCCTGGGGCTGTGGGCACGTCTGTCGCAGCGCCAACCCCAGGCCGCGCTGCCGGTGCTGCCCCTGCTGTTGTCGGCCGCCGACCGCTACGATGCCCTGGCCGCGCCTGCCCAGCACCAGGTGCGCCGCCTGATCCTGCGCCACCGCCGCGCCGGCGGCGCCTGAGCGTGGTGTGAGAATCGGGCATGCCGCGCATCCTGCTCATTGACGACGACGAACAGCTCGGGGCCCCGCTGGCGGCCTATTTCCAACGCTTCGAGCTGGCGCTGACCCAGGCGCTGCGGCCCAGCGCCGGCCTGGCGCTGCTGCAGGGCGGTGGTTTCGACGCCGCCATCCTCGACGTCATGCTGCCCGAGATGGACGGCTTCGAACTCTGCCGCACCATCCGCAAGACCAGCGACCTGCCCATCCTCATGCTGACCGCGCGCGGCGAGGTGATGGATCGGGTGGTGGGCCTGGAGCTGGGCGCCGACGACTACCTGCCCAAACCCTTCGAGCCGCGCGAACTGGTGGCCCGGGTGCAGACCGTGCTGCGCCGCCGGCGCGCGGCGGCGCCGGCCGGCGAGGGCGCCACCAGCCTGGTGTTCGAGGGCCTGCGCATCGACCCGAGCCGGCGCGCCGTCGCGCGCGAGGGCCAGGCGGTCGAACTGACCGGCACCGAATTCGACCTGCTGCACCTGCTGGCGCGCGAGCCCGGCCGGGTCTTCAGCCGCGATGACATCCTCAACCAGCTGCGTGGCCACGAGGCTGAGCTCTACACCCGGGCGGTGGACATCGTGGTGAGCCGCCTGCGCAAGAAGCTCGAACCGCTGGACGCCATCAAGACGGTGCGCAACGCCGGCTACACCCTCGCGCTGCCCCGCCTGCCATGACACGCGACACCCCCTCTGCCGCAGCCCCCTGGCACCGCCGCGCCCGCCAGGCGCTGTCGCATTCGCTGCGGGTGCGTCTGGTGCTGGTTTTCGTGGTGTTCGCGCTGGCCCTGGCCGGCATTTTCATCGGCGGCGTGCAGAAGGCCTTTTCGCTGGGCTGGCGCGATGCGGCGCGCCCGCTGCTGATGGATTACGTGGACCGGCTGGCGGCCGACATCGGCAGCCCGCCCGACGTGGCGCAAGCCGAAGCCATCACCCAGCGCCTGCCCCTGACGGTCCGCATCACCGGCCCGGGGGTGCAGTGGGATTCCCACCCGGGGCAGCCGCGGCCCGACTGGATGGGCGACCGCCAGTGGGCCGGCGAAGGCGAGGGCCGCCGGCTGCTGCAACGCACGACCGCCGACGGCCACCACATCGAATTCGGCCTCAGCGTTCGGGCCTGGGAGCGTCGCCCGCGCGTGGCCTGGCTCACGTTGGGCGCGCTGCTGGGCCTGACCGCGCTGGCCTATCTCTACGTGCGCCGCCTGCTGCGCCCGCTCGACGCCATCCGGGACGGCGCACAGCGCTTCGGCGCCGGCGACTTTGCCCAGCCCATTCCCGTGCGCCACGCCCACCGGCCCGACGAACTGGGCCAACTCGCGGCCACCATCAACACCATGGGGCGCGACATCGAACAGATGCTGGACGCCAAGCGCGGGCTGCTGCTGGCCATCAGCCACGAACTGCGCAGCCCGCTCACGCGCGCGCGCCTGCACACCGAGCTGCTGCCCGAAACGGCCGAGATCACGCCCCAGCGCGAGGCCCTGCTGCGCGACCTGACCGAAATGGCCCGCCTGATCACCGACCTGCTGGAAAGCGAACGCCTGAGCGGCCAGCACGCCGCCGTGTTGCGCGAGCCCACCGACCTGCTGGCGCTGGCCCACGAGGTGCTGGCCGACCTGGCCTCGCGCCACCCCCAGGCGGCGCAGGTGCGGGTGCTGGCCGATCCCGGCCTGCCCGTGCTGGCGCTGGACGCCACCCGCATGCGCCTGCTGCTGCGCAACCTGCTCGACAACGCCTGCCGCCACGGCGGCGATGCGCCGTCGCCGCCCGAACTGCACCTGCAACACGCGCCGCAGGGCATCACCCTGGAGGTGCGCGACCATGGCTCTGGGGTGAGCGAAGCCCAGCTCGCCCAGCTGGCCGAACCCTTCTACCGCCCCGACAGCGCCCGCACCCGCGCGGCCGGTGGCGTGGGCCTGGGCCTGTACCTGTGCAAGCTGGTGACCCTGGCCCACGGGGGGCGCTTCACCGTGCGCAACGCGGCGCCAGGGCTTCGCGTCACGGTCACGCTGCCACCGCCTTGATCCGCATCAGACCCACCGCCGCTTCGGTGTGCGATGCTGGCCGCATGAACACCACCTCGTTCCCCGGCTTTGTCCAAGCGGCCACCCGCTTTCTGTTCTTCACCGGCAAGGGTGGCGTGGGCAAGACCTCGCTGGCCACCGCCACCGCCATCGCCCTGGCCGATGGTGGCCAACGGGTGCTGCTGGTCAGCACCGACGCAGCCTCCAACCTCGACGAGATGCTGGGCGTGCCGCTGTCCAACCAGCCCGTGACGGTGCCCGGGGTGCCGGGCCTGCGGATGCTCAACATCGATCCCCACGCCGCCGCCGAGGCCTATCGGCAGCGTGTGCTGGCGCAGCTCGGCGCTGGCGTCAGCGCCGAGGAGCGCCGCACCGTGCGCGAGCAGCTCTCGGGTGCCTGCACCACCGAGATCGCCGCCTTCGACGAATTCGCCGCGTTGCTGGCGGGCGAGGGCGACGGGGCGCGTTACGACCACGTGGTCTTCGACACCGCACCCACCGGTCACACCCTGCGCCTGCTGAGCCTGCCCAAGGCCTGGACCGGTTTCCTGGCCGGCAACGACCGCGGCGCTTCCTGCCTCGGCCCGCATTCAGGCCTGAAGATGCAGGAAACGCGCTTCAACGCGGCGCTGAAAGCATTGAGCGACCCGGCCTTGACCACGGTGGTGCTGGTCACGCGACCCGACCCGCACCCCATGCAGGAAGCCGCACGCACCGCCGACGAACTGCGCCGGCTCGGCCTGGGCAACCAGCGCCTGGCCGTGAACGGCGTGTTCCACGCCGACCGATCCACCGACCCGATTGCCCAGGCCATCGAAGCGCTGGGCCGCCAGGCACTTGATGAAATGCCCGATGCGCTTGGCCGTCTGCCCCGCGACGAGGTGCCACTGCGCGCCTTCGACACGGTGGGCCTGCGCGCGCTGCGTGCCTTGCTACAAGGCGGCGACTTCGCCGATCCTGTGCCCGCATCGACCGCCACCGTGTTGCCCGCCGAGCCCTTGTCGCGCATGGCTGACGAACTCGCGGCGGCCGGCCACGGCCTGCTCATGGTCATGGGCAAAGGCGGCGTGGGCAAGACGACGATTGCCGCCGCGCTCGCCGTGGGCCTGGTGCAGCGCGGCCACCGCGTGCACCTCACCACCACCGACCCGGCCGCCCATGTGGCCGACGCGCTGGATGGCAGCTTGGAAGGCCTCCGGGTCAGCCGCATCGACCCCAAGGCCGAGACCGCCATCTACATCGCCAAGGTCATGGCCACGCGCGGCAAGGCGCTGGACGAACAGGGCCGGGCGCTGTTGCTCGAAGACTTGCAATCGCCCTGCACCGAAGAAGTGGCGGTGTTCCACGCCTTCAGTCGCGTGGTCAACGAGGCGCGCAGCGCCTTCGTGGTGCTGGACACCGCACCCACCGGTCACAGTCTGCTGCTGATGGACGCCACCGGTGCCTACCACCGGCAGATGCTGAGTCAGTACGAAGGCAAGGGCGGCACGGCCCACCTGATCACACCGTTGATGCGCCTACAGGATGCCGACATGACTCGGGTGCTCATCGTCACTCTGCCCGAGATCACCCCTGTGAGCCAGGCCGCCGCGCTCCAGGACGACCTGCGCCGCGCTCACATCGAGCCCTGGGCCTGGGTCATCAACAAGAGCCTGGCGGCCACCGGCACCCGCGATCCGCTGCTGCTGGCACGGCTCGCGGGCGAGCGGCGGCAGGTCGAACGCATCGCCACCGGCCTGGCCCGGCGCACCTTCGTGTTGCCCTGGCTGCCCGAGCCGCCGGTGGGGGTGACGAACCTGGGAGCGCTGGTTTCGCGGCCCTTGCTCAGCGCAACCAGCGCAGCAACTGCGCAGTGACGGCGGGGCTGCCCAGCAGGCCCAGGTGCCCGGTGCGATAGGCCACCCACTGGTGGTCGGTGGGGAAGTCCAGCCGGTGGGCCGGGTCGTCGTGCTCGCCCAAGGCGCTGCGCAGCGGCACCAGGCCATCGCCCAGCAGGCGCTCGGCCACCGTGCTCCGACGGGTGGCGGTGGTGGCCGCCACCGCGTAGCAGCCGACCCCGGCCGGCAGCGGCAGGGGCTGGCGGCGGTCCTCGGTGTGGGTGAAGCGGTCGCTCTCGGCCCGATCATCCCGACGCACCTGGCCATGGCGCAGGTCGGTGATGCCCGCGCTGCGCAGCCGCGCCAGGCTGGCCAGCGGCGCGGTGTAGGACGTGGTGCCGAGCAGGATGTGCAACCATTGGCCGGCGCGCTCCAGTGGGGCGCCGTGGTGGGGCGTGCCGAGGCACACCAGGTGGCGCAGCCGTGCCGGCCAGCCGAGCCGTCGCGCCTGCGCCTGGTGCACGGCGCTGCGTGCCACCAGCCCGCCCATGCTGTGGCCCAGCAGGGCGATCTCCTGCACCGGCACCGGCCAGCGCGCCAGCAAGGCCTCCATTTGATCCGCGAATTCACGGCCGTTGTCGGCGATGTGGCGGCCGGTGTTGTAGCGCAGGTAGAGCGGGGTGCAGCCCAGTGCCTGGGCCAGGGCTTCGCCGTGGTTGACGGTCTGGCCGCCCTGGTCGCTGGTCCATTGCTGATCGTTCATGCACAGGCCGTGCAGCATCACCAGCAGCCTGGGGCTGGCGTCGGGCACGGTCAGGGGGCTTGAAAGGTCCAGGGGCTGGCCGGCATGCTGCAGCGTCATGGGCAGGGCGAGCGAGTTGCCCTGGGTGGCCAGCCGGTCGCCCATCACGCCATTGAGGGCCGATCGCATCGCCAGCCGCTGGGGCGAGTCGGGCGTGGCGGTGTCGGCGGGAAAACGTTGCTCGACGCGCGCCAGCACGGCTTCGGCCCCCAGGCCCGCCAGCGCGGTCACACCGTGCACGCCTCGGTACACCAGCCCGGTGAGGCCGCGTGTCCGTCCCGGCGTGGGGCCGCCGGGCAGCCCGACGGTGTCCAGCACCGCGCGGTGCACACCTTCCACCACCCGCGTGGCGCCGTGGGTGGCCTGGGTCAGCAGCTGGGCGGCGGCCCGCAGGTCGACGGCGCGCAGGTGGGTGTGGTGGGTGGTGGACATGAGGCATTGTGTGCCCCGGGGCGGTCCCGCGTTAGAGCCGGCAGTCCAATGCCGGGCGCGTCAGTCCATGGCGGCGTCGAGCGCTGCACGCGCACGGGCGCGTTCGCTGTGCAGCATGCCCAGGCCGGCGGCCACCAGCAGGGCGATGCCCACCCAGGCCAGCGCGTTGGGCACGTCGCCCCACAGCACATAACCCAGCAGCAGCGCCACCAGCAGGCCGCTGTAGCGGAAGGGGCCGACCACGCTCATGTCGCCGGCCCGCATGCTCAGCGTCAGCAGGTGGTAGGCGGCGGCCAGGCAGACGGCGGCGCCGGTGAGTTGCGCCAGTGCCAGCGGTGGCATGGGCTTCCACTGGTCGAGCAGCGTCCACACGCCCGACAGCAGCGTGACCATGCCGGCCGTGGACAAGGTGATCAGCAATGAGGGCACGCTGGCCGGCACCTTGCGGGTCATGAAATCGCGCCCGGCGTGCAGCAGCGTGGCGCCCACGCACAGCAGGGCGTAGCCGTTGAAGCCGTCGGCGCGCGGCTGCACCACCAGCAGCACGCCGGCAAATCCCAGTCCGATCAGGGCCCAGCGCCCCGCGCTCACCCGCTCGCCCAGCAGCAGCACCGCGAACAGCGTGAGGAACAGCGGCGCCGCCAGGTTGATGGCGGTGGCATTGCCCAGCGGCAGGTGGAACAGCGCCGTGAGGTAGGTGAAGGTGGCCATCGAATCAAACAGCGCGCGCACCGGCACGGTGGCGGTCAGGGCGCTGCGCCACTGCCGTGCCACCCCGCTTCGCGCCACCACCGCCGCCAGCAGCAACGTGCACAGCAGCCCGCGCACGAAGATCAGCTGGGCCGTGGGCAGCGTCGCGCTCACCAGCTTGACCAGCGCGTCGTTGGCGATGAAGAAGGCCATGGCCGCGGTCATCATCAGGATGCCACGCCGGTTGTCAGGGTTCATGCCCGTCCCAAAAAAAACACCCCGGACTCAGCCGGGGCGACACAACAGAAGCGCACCACAAAACCACCCGGGGACACCGCCGGGCCGGCTTTGCCGGACGGCTGGTGTCGCCCCCTGGGGGGAGGCGGCGCAGCCGCTTCGGGGGGAGTTACATGGAATCAATGAAGCTGCGCAGCTTGTCCGAACGGCTCGGGTGCTTGAGCTTGCGCACGGCCTTCGACTCGATCTGGCGGATGCGCTCGCGCGTCACGTCGAACTGCTTGCCCACTTCTTCCAGCGTGTGGTCGGTGGACATTTCGATGCCGAAGCGCATGCGCAGCACCTTGGCCTCGCGCGGCGTGAGGCTGTCGAGGATTTCCTTGACCACGTCGCGCAGGCCGGCCTGCATGGCGGCCTCGATGGGCGCGGTGTTGGCGCTGTCCTCGATGAAGTCGCCCAGGTGCGAATCGTCGTCGTCGCCGATGGGGGTTTCCATCGAGATTGGCTCCTTCGCGATCTTCATGATCTTGCGGATCTTGTCCTCGGGGATTTCCATCTTGGCCGCCAGGATGGATGCATCGGGCTCGAAGCCGAACTCCTGCAAATGCTGGCGGCTGATGCGGTTCATCTTGTTGATGGTCTCGATCATGTGCACCGGGATGCGGATGGTGCGTGCCTGGTCGGCGATCGAGCGCGTGATGGCCTGGCGGATCCACCAGGTGGCGTAGGTCGAGAACTTGTAGCCGCGGCGGTATTCGAACTTGTCCACCGCCTTCATCAGGCCGATGTTGCCTTCCTGGATCAGGTCGAGGAACTGCAGGCCCCGGTTGGTGTACTTCTTGGCGATGGAGATCACGAGGCGCAGGTTGGCCTCGATCATTTCCTTCTTGGCATCACGCGACGAGGACTCGCCGGCGTTCATGCGCTTGTGGATGTCCTTGAGGTGGGTCAGCGGCACCACCACGCTGGACTGCAGGGTGATCAGGCCTTGCTGCAGTTCCTGGATGGGCGGGATGTTGCGCGTCATCACCGTGCTCCAGGGCTTGCCGGCCGTGGCCTGCTTCTCCACCCACTGCAGGTTGAGCAGGTTGGCCGGGAAGTCGGCGATGAACTTTTCCTGCGGCATGCCGCACTTGTCCACGATGATGCGGCGCAGCTCGCGCTCCTTCTTGCGCACGCTGTCGACCTGGTCGCGCAGCGTGCCGCACAGCTTCTCGATCGCCTTGGCCGTGAAGCGGATGCTCATCAGCTCTTCGGTGATGGACTTCTGCGTCTTCATGTAGACCACGCCGCCGTAGCCTTCCTTGTCGTAGGTCTTGTGCAGCTTCTCGAACAGCACGGCGATCTTGTCGAAGCGGCTCAGGGCCTCGCGCTTGAGTTCTTCCAGCTTGCGGGTCAGCGCCTTGGAGCCGCCCTTGCCGTCGTCGTCGTCGGCTTCGTCGTAGTCGTCGAAGTCTTCCTCGGCCACGTAGTCGTCGGCGGCATCGGCGTCGGCGAAACCGTCCACCACGGTGGAGATCACCACCTTGCCGTCGCGGATCTCATTGGCCATGGCCAGGATCTCGGCGATGGTGGCCGGGCTCTCGCTGATGGCGGCCATCATGTCGTTGAGGCCACCCTCGATGCGCTTGGCGATCTCGATTTCGCCTTCACGCGTGAGCAGCTCCACCGTGCCCATCTCGCGCATGTACATGCGCACCGGGTCGGTGGTGCGGCCGAATTCGCTGTCCACGGTGGACAGGGCGGCTTCGGCTTCCTCTTCCGCTTCCTCTTCGGTGGCGGCGGTGGGGCCGGTGTTGTTGAGCAGCAGGGTTTCGGCGTCGGGCGTCTGTTCGTAGACCGCCACGCCCATGTCGTTGAGCAGCGAGACCACCACTTCCAGGGTCTCGGCCTCCACCAGCTTGTCGGGCAGGTGGTCGTTGATTTCGCCGTGGGTCAGGTAGCCACGCGTCTTGCCCAGCTTGATCAGGGTCTTGAGGCGTTCGCGGCGCAGCTTGGCTTCTTCCTCCGACAACACGGTGTCGTCGAGGCCGAATTCCTTCATCAGCGCGCGCTCCTTGGCCTTGCTGATCTTCATGCGCAGCGGCTTGACCTTCTCGGTCGTCTCGGCCGCGACTTCCTCGACCTCGGCCACCTCCTCGGTCAGCTCGTCGATGTCCGACAGGTCGGCATCGTCCAGGCCATCGCTGTCCTTGGCGGCGCCGGCCTTGGGCTTGCGGCCACGCTTGGCGGCCGGCTTGTCGGCCGCGGTCTTGGTGGCGGCTGCCTTGGCGGGGCGGCCGGCCTTTTTCTTCGGCTCGGCCTCGGCGGCGCTGGCGAGCAGTTCGTCGGCGGCCTTCTTGAGCAGAGCGGCCTTGGAGGCGGGGGCGGGGGTCTTGGCGGTCACAGCGGTGGCTTTCGTCTTGGGCTTGGGCGCTGCATCTGCGGGCTTGGACGCGGCCTTGGCGGCGGGCGTGGTGCGGACGGCGGCGGACGGGCTGGACTTCTTCTGGGGCATGCGGACCTCAAAAATGTCGGGACAAACACGAACGGGGCGGAAACACGGAACGCCCGAGCCGACGGGCTCGGTCAAGCGCCTGCGGATGGCAGGGCCTGGGTGCAAGCTGTGTGGGCGAACATTTGGTGTGCAGTCCTTGCGGTGCCGCCATGAAACGGGTCACGGCGGTGTTTGGCCAGTCGAGTGGTGCTGCTCGTCCGTCGCTGGTGGACGGTTGGCCGGTCCGGAGGTGCTGCTGTCGCGCTTGCGGAAAAACCCTGGATTATACCGGCGTTCCGGTTTTGGGGCTTTTGTGGGCGCGGATGCGGGCGCTCAGCTCGCGCAGCCGCTGCAGCGCGGCGGGGTCGTCGGCGGCCAGTGGGGCCAGTTCGCTGGCCTCGTTTTCCCATTGGTCCAGCCGCAGCCGGTCCATCACGTCGCGCAGCTCGATCAGTTCGGCCTCGGCGTCGTTGCCGGCGGTGGCCTGCTCCACCTGCTGCAGCGCAAAGGCCTCGAAGGCGTGGCCGCGCAGGCCTTCGCGCAGTGCCGCCCAGGGCTGCGCACCGTGTTCGTGCAGCTGGGCCTCCAGCCAGGCCAGCAGTGGGCCGTGGGGTTCGGGCAGGTGGGCCAGCATGGCCTGGTCCTCGGCGCTGAGGCTGTCCCAGGCCTGGGCATTGGCCAGCAGCAGGCCCACCGCGCGGTCGCCGCGGCTGGCCGGGCGCGAACGCCCGCCGGGCAGCCGCCGGGGGCGCTCGCTGCCCTTGTCCCGGTAGTTGCCCCAGGGTTTGCCGTCGCGGCGGGTCTTGCCGCCCGAGCCGTAGCCGCCGCCATAGGGCGCGCCGTGGCCTCCGCTGTAGCCGCCGGTCTCTTGCGCCTCCGCGTAGCCGCCGTCCTGGTGGGGCTCGCGCTCCTGGCGTTTGCCGCCACCGCCCTTGCGCGGCGCGCCCGTGCCGGGCAACTGCCACAAATCGTTCAGCTCGTGCTGACCCAGCTGCACCATGTCGGCGATGTCGCCCAGCAGCTGGCGCTTGAGCGCGCCGTCGGGCATGGCGCTCCACAGCGGCCGGGCCTGGCTGGCCATGCGGGCGCGGCCTTCGGCCGAGTCGAGGTCGCAGTCGGCGCTGGCGGCGTCGAGCAGAAAGCGGCTCAGGGGCAGGGCGCCCTTGACGGCGGCGGCAAAGGCGTCGGCGCCGTTCTCGCGGATGAAGCTGTCGGGGTCGTGTTCGGCCGGCAGGAAGAGGAATTTCACGCTGCGGGTGTCGGTGGCCAGGGGCAGGGCGGCGTCCAGCGCCTTGCGGGCGGCCCGGCGGCCGGCGCCGTCGCCGTCGAAGCTGAACACCACCGACTCGGTGAAGCGGAACAGCTTGTGCACGTGTTCGGCCGTGCAGGCCGTGCCCAGCGTCGCCACCGCGTTGCCAAAACCCAGCTGGGCCAGGGCCACCACGTCCATGTAGCCCTCGGTCACCAGCGCGTAGCCGAGCTGTCGCATGGCGGTGCGGGCCTCGAACAGGCCATAGAGCTCGCGGCCCTTGCTGAACACCGGCGTCTCGGGTGAGTTGAGGTACTTGGGTTCGCCCTGGTCCAGCACCCGGCCGCCGAAGGCGATGACCTCGCCCTTGACGTTGCGGATGGGGAACATGATGCGGTCGCGGAAGCGGTCGTAGCGCTTGGTGTCCTCGCCCTCGCTGCCGTCCTCGTTGCGGTGGACGATGACCAGTCCACTTTCCTCCAGCCGGGCGTCGGTGTAGTCGGGGAACACGGTGGACAGGAAACGCCAGCCCTCGGGCGCGTAGCCCAGGCCGAAGGTCTTGGCGATCTGGCCGGTGAGGCCGCGCTTCTTGAGGTAGTCCACCGCGCGCGGCGCGCCCTTGAGGTGTTTGGCGTAGGCGTGGGCGGCCTTCTCCAGCACGTCGGTCAGCGTGACCTGTTTTTCCCGTGCCTCGGCGGCGCGGGCGCGCTCTTGCGGGGAGAGCTCTTCCTCCGGCACCTGCAGGCCCACCTGGCCGGCCAGGTCCTTCACCGCTTCAATGAAGCTCACGCCGGTGTGTTCGGTGAGGAACTTGATGGCGTCGCCGCTGACGCCGCAGCCGAAGCAGTGGTAGAACTGCTTGGACGGGCTGACGCTGAAGGAGGGCGATTTTTCGCCGTGGAAGGGGCACAGCCCCATGAAGTTGGCGCCACCCTTCTTGAGCTGCACGTGGCGGCCCACGATCTCCACCACGTCGATGCGGGAGAGCAGTTCCTGGATGAAGGACTGGGGAATGGCCATCCGGGTATTTTGCCTTGCGCGCCTGTCAGCTTGCAGAACGGCTGGCGGCGTTAAATTCCGGCCTACAAGGAGTGAGACACGATGACGCCCCACATGTTTGACCGCGACCTGGCACAGAACGGCGCCAACCACGCCCCGCTGTCGCCGCTGTCCTTTCTGCAGCGCAGCGCCGAGGTGCACCCCCACCGCCTGGCCATCGTGCATGGCGCGCTGCGCCAGACCTGGGCCCAGACCTATGCGCGCTGCCGCCAGCTGGCCAGCGCGCTGCGGCGCCACGGTATCGGAAAAAACGACACCGTGGCGGTGATGCTGCCCAACACGCCGCCGATGGTGGAGGCGCACTTCGGCGTGCCCATGGCCGGCGCAGTGCTCAACGCACTCAACACCCGGCTCGACCCCGAGACGGTGGCCTTCATGCTGGACCACGGCGAGGCCAAGGTGGTGATCGTCGACGTGGAGTTCGCGCCGCTGATGAAAAAGGCGCTGGCGCTGCGCCAGTCCAGTGCGCCGCTGCTGGTGATCGACGCCGAGGACGCGGTGTTCGGCCCGGGCGCAGGCGTGGGCCGCCAAGGCTACGAGGCCTTCCTGGCCCAGGGCGACGCGGCGTTTGCCTGGGAACTGCCTGGCGACGAGTGGGATGCGATCGCGCTCAACTACACCAGCGGCACCACCGGCAACCCCAAGGGCGTGGTCTACAGCCACCGGGGGGCGGCGCTGAACGCGCTGTCCAACGTGATGGAGTGGGACATGCCCAAACACGCGGTCTACCTGTGGACCTTGCCCATGTTCCATTGCAACGGCTGGTGTTTCCCGTGGACGCTGGCGGCGCGCGCGGGGGTCAACGTCTGCCTGCGCCGGGTCGAGGCGGCGGCCATCTTCGGCGCCATGCGCGAGCACGGCGTCACCCACTACTGCGGCGCGCCCATCGTGCACGGGCTGCTGGTCAACGCGCCGGCCGAGCTCAAGGCCGGTGTGCCGGCGGGCATCAAGGCCATGGTGGCCGGTGCGGCGCCGCCGGCGTCCATGATCGAGGGCATGGAACACCTGGGCTTTGACCTCACCCATGTCTACGGCCTGACCGAGGTCTACGGCCCGGCGACGGTGTGCGTGAAACACCCCGAGTGGGACGCGCTGGACGTGGGCGAACGCGCCCGCCTCAACGCACGCCAGGGTGTGCGCTACCACCTGGAGCGCGACGTGCAGGTGCTGGACCCCGAGACCCTGGCGCCCGTGCCCTGGGATGGCGAGACCATGGGCGAGATCATGTTCCGCGGCAACATCGCCATGAAGGGCTACCTGAAGAACCCGCAGGCCACCGAAGCGGCCTTTGCCGGCGGCTGGTTCCACAGCGGCGACCTGGCGGTGCAGTACCCCGACGGCTACATCAAGATCAAGGACCGCAGCAAGGACATCATCATCTCGGGCGGGGAGAACATCTCGTCCATCGAGGTGGAAGACGTGTTGTACCGCCACCCCGAGGTGCTGGCCGCCGCGGTGGTGGCCAAACCCGACGCGCGCTGGGGCGAGACGCCCTGTGCCTTCGTGGAATTGAAGGCAGGCGCCACCGTCACGCCCGAAGACATCGTGGCCCACTGCAAAAAGCACCTGGCCGGCTTCAAGGTGCCGCGTGCGGTGGTGTTTGGCGAACTGCCCAAGACCAGCACCGGCAAGATTCAGAAGTTTGAATTGCGCAAGGCGGCGGGGTCGGCGGCGGCGATTGATGTCTGAAGCGGGTGGGTGAAACCTGTGTGCCGGGGTACTTGACTCCGCGGCTGTCCCCCGGGCGCTGCGCGCCTTCCTCCTTTATGCCGCTGCGTCAAGCACCCCAACACCCAGGTTCTGCCAGCGTGTCTGAATGCCTGCAACGCTTGCCTACAGCGCTCGCTGATCAGGCAGGCGGGGCGGTCGGCGCAGCGGCATAAAGGAGGAGGCCGAAGGCCGGGGGACAGCCGCGGAGCCGACTGCGCCGTCGGCCTGATCCCACCAGCCAAGCATCAAACTGCCTCAGGCTGCAAAAACACCCGCGCCTTCTTCGGACACACCACCAGCTTCTCGCCTTCCTTGAAGCCCAGCGCACGGAACTGCTCGGCCGACATCTGGGCCTCGATCAGCGGGTCGTGCCCGCCGGGCGCCTGTTCGTCCACCGGCAGCAGCTCCAGACGGGCGATGGGGCCCACCACGATGGCGCGCTGCAGCTCGGCCACGATGCCGGTTTCGCCCGGCGCATAGCGGCGCACGTCCAGATCGTGTGGGCGCACGTAGGCAAAGGCCTGGGCGTCCTGCGCACCGGCGTGTTCGGGCGAGGCGATGGACACGCCGTCCAGGTGCAGCAGGCCCTCGTGGGCGCGGCCGTGGAACAGGTTCACGTCGCCCAGGAAGCCGTACACGAAGGGGCTGGCCGGGTGGTCCCAGACGTCCTGCGGCGTGCCGATCTGTTCGATCTGGCCGCGGTTCATCAGCACCACGCGGTCGGCCACTTCCAGCGCCTCTTCCTGGTCGTGGGTGACGAAGATGCTGGTCACGTGCAGCTCGTCGTGCAGGCGGCGCAGCCAGCGGCGCAGTTCCTTGCGCACCTTGGCGTCGAGCGCGCCGAAAGGCTCGTCGAGCAGCAGCACCTGGGGCTCCACCGCCAGCGCGCGTGCCAGGGCGATGCGCTGGCGCTGGCCGCCCGAGAGCTGAGAGGGGTAGCGGTCGGCCAGCCAGTCCAGCTGCACCAGCTTGAGCAGGTCGGTCACCTTGCTCTTGATCTGCGCTTCGCTGGGGCGTTCGCCGCGCGGCTTCACGCGCAGGCCAAAGGCCACGTTCTCGAACACCGTCATGTGGCGGAACAGCGCGTAGTGCTGGAACACAAAGCCCACGTTGCGTTCGCGCACGTGCTTGTCGGTGCTGTCCTCGCCGCTGAACAGGATGCTGCCGGCGTCGGCCGTTTCCAGGCCGGCGATGATGCGCAGCAGCGTGGTCTTGCCGCAACCCGAGGGGCCGAGCAGGGCGACCAGTTCGCCCGAGCCGATGTCCAGGCTGACATCGCCCAGGGCGCGGAAGTCGCCGAACTGTTTGGAGACGTTGCGGATTTCGATGCTCATGATGCGGCTTTCAGGGTCAGGGGCGTGTCTTGGCGGCCGGCTGGGTTCTCGGGCGGCAGCTCGGCGATCGCCTTCATCTCGCGCTCGTGGCGCCATTCGACGGCGCTCTTGATGACCAGTGTGACGATGGCCAGCAGCGCCAGCAGAGAGGCCACCGCGAAGGCGGCCACCGACTGGTATTCGTTGTAGAGGATCTCGACGTGCAGCGGCATGGTGTTGGTCTGGCCCCGGATGTGGCCCGAGACCACCGACACCGCGCCGAACTCGCCCATGGCGCGGGCGTTGCACAGGATCACGCCGTAGATCAGGCCCCACTTGATGTTGGGCAGCGTGACGTACCAGAAGGTCTGCCACCCGCTGGCGCCCAGCACCTGCGCGGCCTGTTCCTCCTCGTTGCCCTGGGCCTGCATCAGCGGGATGAGCTCGCGCGCGATGAAGGGGAAGGTGACGAAGATGGTGGCCAGGATGATGCCGGGCACGGCGAACACGATCTTGATGTCGTGTGCCATCAGCCACGGGCCCAGCCAGCCCTGGGCGCCGAACACCAGCACGTAGATCAGGCCCGCCACCACCGGCGACACCGAGAAGGGCAGGTCGATCAGGGTGGTGAGGAAGGACTTGCCCTTGAACTCGTACTTGGCGATGCACCAGGCGGCGGCGATGCCGAAGACCAGGTTGAGCGGCACGGCGATGGCCGCGGTGATCAGCGTCAGCCGGATGGCCGACCAGGCGTCAGGTTCCTTGAGCGCTTCCCAGTAGGCCGCCCAGCCCTTGCGCAGGGCCTCGGTGAAGACGGCGGCCAGCGGCAGCACCAGGAACAGGAACATGAAGACCAGCGCGATGCCGATCAGGGTCCAGCGGACCCAGGGCGCTTCGGTGGTGTGGGGCGATTTCTTGGCCGGCGCGCTCATGACGAGGCTCCCGAACGCTTGCGCTGCCAGGTCTGCAGCGCGTTGATGACCAGCAGCAGCACGAAGGAGATGCCCAGCATGACCGAGGCCACGGCGGTGGCGCCGGCGTAGTCGTACTGCTCCAGCTTGCCGATGATGATGAGCGGCGTGATCTCCGACACCATGGGCATGTTGCCGGCGATGAAGATGACCGAGCCGTACTCACCGATGGCGCGGGCGAAGGCCATGGCGAAGCCGGTCAGCAGCGCGGGCGCGATGGCCGGAAAGATCACCTTGGTGAAGGTCTGCCAGCGGGTGGCGCCCAGGCACATGGCGGCTTCTTCGAGTTCCTTCTCGGTGTCTTCCAGCACCGGCTGCACCGTGCGCACCACAAAGGGCAGGCCGATGAAGATGAGGGCGATCACCACCCCATTGGGGTTGAAGGCCAGCTGTACGCCCAGCGGCTCGAGGTACTGCCCGATCCAGCCGTTGCCGGCCAGCAGCGCGGTGAGCGAGATGCCGGCCACGGCGGTCGGCAGGGCAAAGGGCAGGTCGACCAGCGCGTCGGCGATCTTCTTGCCCGGAAAGTCGTAGCGCACCAGCACCCAGGCCACGAGCAGGCCAAAGACCACGTTGACGGCGGCCGCGAACAGCGAGGCACCGAAGGTGAGCCGGTAGGACGCCAGCACACGCGGCGCGGTGACGGCCTCGACGAACTGGGGCCAGGTCAGCGAGAAGGTCTTGAGGACCAGCGCCGAGAGCGGGATCAGCACGATCAGGCTCAGGTAGAAGACCGTGTAGCCCAGCGTGAGGTTGAAGCCGGGCAGCACGCGCTTGGCCGCGCGCTTGCGCGGCGGCGCGTCCAGCGCCTCCGATCCGTGCAGGGCCAGGGTGACGGAAGACGACATTTATTTGCCCGCGGTGTAGAGCTTGTCGAACTGGCCGCCGTCGTTGAAGTGCACCTTCTGCGCTTCGGCCAGCGAGCCGAAGTAGTCGTTCACGGTGAACAGCTTCAGGGGCTTGAAGGCCTTGGCGTATTTCTTCAGCACGGCTTCGTTGCGCGGGCGGATGTTGTGCTTGGCGGCGATCTCCTGGCCCTCTTCCGAGTACAGGAAGTCGATGTAGGCCTTGGCTTCGGCGGCCGTGCCCTTCTTGTTCACGGTGCGCTCGACGATGGCCACCGGGTTCTCGGCCACGATGCTGGCGCTGGGGTGGATGGCGTCGACCTTGCCGGCGCCGAATTCGTTGTCCACCGACACCACCTCGGACTCGAAGGTCACCAGCACGTCACCGATGTTGCGTTGCAGAAAGATGCCGGTGGCATCGCGCCCGCCACGCGCCAGCACCGGCACGTTCTTGTAGAGCTTGCCCACGAACTCGGCGGCCTGGGCGTCGCTGCCGCCCTTGCTGCGCACATAGCCCCAGGCGGCCAGGTAGGCCATGCGGCCGTTGCCCCCGGTCTTGGGGTTGACCACCACCACCTGCACGCCAGGCTTGATCAGGTCGTCCCAGTCCTTGATGCCCTTGGGGTTGCCGTTGCGCACCAGGAACAGCATGGTCGAGGTGGTGGGCGACGCGCCATTCGGGAATTTCTGGCGCCAGTCCTTGGCCACCACGCCCTTGTCGGCCAGGAAGTCGACGTCGGTGGTGGTGTTGAAGGTCACGACATCGGCTTCCAGGCCGTCGGCCACGGCGCGCGCCTGGGCGCTGCTGCCGGCGTGCGACTGGTCGACCTTGATGTCCTTGCCCGTGGTTTTCTTGTGGTGGGCCACGAAGGCGGTGTTGAAGTCCTTGTAGAACTCGCGCGCCACGTCGTAGGACACGTTGAGCAAGGAGGTCTGGGCACCGGCCAGCGAAGAGGTGGCCAAGGCGAGGGCGGCGAGGGTCGCGCGCAGCGAGGAAACGGACATCGTGACTCCAGAGGGAATATCGGGGATGGAGCGATTCTGAAGACCTCCTTCCCAAAGGCAAACGACTTTGTTCTTGTTTCTTTATATCTAAATGGGCATAAAGAAAGCGGGCGGCCGTGGTGGCCGCCCGTGGTGTGACGTGCGCGGGGTTCAGAGCTTGGCGATGGACACCTCGGTCGACTTGACCAGCGCGACCACGTCGGAGCCGACCTTCAGGCCCAGGTCGTCAACGGAGCGGGTGGTGATGACCGAGGTGACGATGCCCCAGGGGGTTTCGACGTCGACCTCGGAGACGACGTCGCCGCGGATGATTTCCTTGACCTGGCCCTTGAACTGGTTGCGGACGTTGATGGCTTGGATGGACATGAAAAACTCCTTGAAAAAATCAGATGGCCCAGCGCAGGCCGCTGGCGGGGATGCCGGTCCAGGCGGTGTCGGGCACTGGCGGGTCGGTTTCGGGAATCTGCAGCACCCGGTCCAGGATGCGTTTCTCGATCGCGGCGAAGGCAGCGTCGCCGCGCGAGCGCGGACGTGCCAGCGGGATGCGCTCGTCCAGCGCGATCGCGCCGTCCTCGATCAGGATCACGCGGTCGGCCAGGGCCACGGCCTCCTGCACGTCGTGGGTGACCAGCAGGGCGGTGAAGCCGTGGCGCGTCCACAGGCCTTCGATCAGTTCGTGCATCTCGATGCGGGTCAGCGCGTCGAGGGCGCCCAGCGGCTCGTCGAGCAGCAGCAGCTGGGGCTGGTGCACCAGGGCGCGGGCCAGCGAGACGCGCTGGCGCTGGCCGCCCGACAGCCGCGCCGGCCAGTCCTCGAGGCGGTCGCCCAGGCCGACCTGGCCGAGCACCGCCTCGGCGTCCTGGCGGCGGGCCGACGGCAGGCCCAGGGCGACGTTGTCCACCACGCGCTTCCAGGGCAGCAGGCGCGCGTCCTGGAACATGATGCGGGTGTCCTCGTGCAGGCCCTTGACGTCCTGGCCGTCCAGCAGAAGCTGTCCGCTGGTGGCGGCTTCGAGCCCGGCCACCAGGCGCAGCAGCGTGCTTTTGCCGCAGCCGCTGCGGCCCACGATGGCGACGAATTCGCCCGGCTCGATGACGAGGTCGTTGTGGCGCAGCACTTCGCGCCGGCCGTAGTGTTTGCTCAGGCGCTGCAGCTGCAGGCGCACGCCGCGTTGTGTGTCTTGTGTCATGGTGTGTTCCTCACTTGGCCTGGTATCCGGGGTGCCAGCGCAGCCAGTAGCGTTCAAGGGAGCGGGCAAAAATGTCCGCGAACTTGCCCAAAGCGGCGTAGAGCAGGATGCCCACCAGCACGATGTCGGTCTGCAGGAATTCGCGCGCGTTCATGGTCAGGTAGCCGATGCCGGCCTGGGCCGAGATGGTCTCGGCCACGATCAGGATCACCCACATCAGGCCCAGCGAGAACCGCAGGCCCACCAGGATGGAGGACAGGGCGCCGGGCAGGATGATCTGGGTGTAGAGGCCCCAGCGGCTCAGACCGTAGGTGCGGCCCATCTCGATCAGGCCGGGGTCGACGTTGCGGATGCCGTGGAAGGTGTTGAGGTAGATGGGGAAGAACACCGCCACCGAGATCAGGAACAGCTTGGCCGCCTCGTCGATGCCGAACCACAGGATGACCAGCGGGATCAGCGCCAGGGCGGGGATGTTGCGCACCATCTGCACCGAGGAGTCGAGCAGGGTCTCGAAGAAGCGCACCGAGCCGGTCAGCAGGCCCAGCAGCAGGCCCAGGCCGCCACCGATGGCCAGGCCGGCCAGGGCGCGACCCGCGCTGACCTTGACGTGGGTCCAGAGTTCACCCGACACGGCCAGGGCCCAGAAAGCCTTGATGACCTCCAGCGGTGCGGGCAGCACGCGCGAGGACAGCCAGCCGTTGCTGGAAGCCAGTTGCCAGCCCGCGATCAGCGCCACCGGCACCAGCCAGGGCAGCAGGCGCTGGCCCAGTTGCGCCAGCAGGCCGGCCCACTGCACGCGAGGGAGGGAGAGGAATCCCCAGCCTGGCGCCTCGATGACGTCGGGCACCGGGGTGGTCTGCAGTTCACGCACGGACGTGTTCATGGTGTGGGTCTTTCAGCTTTGCGACACGCGGGGTGCGTAGGTGTTGGCGACGATCTCGCCGAAGGGTCCGTTGACGGCCTGGCCGGGCAGCTTGTCGCGCAGCTTCAGCGGCAGCAGCGGGAACACCAGTTCGGCGAAGCGGTAGGCTTCCTCCAGGTGCGGGTAGCCCGACAGCACGAAGCTGTCCAGGCCCAGGTCGGCGTATGCCTGGATGCGCGCGGCCACGGTCTGGGGATCGCCCACCAGGGCGGTGCCGGCGCCGCCGCGCACCAGACCCACGCCGGCCCACAGGTTGGGGCTGATCTCCAGGTCGGCGCGAGAGCGTCTCTTTCCGTTGCCGTGCAGTGCGGCCATGCGGCGCTGGCCTTCCGAGTCCATGCGCGAGAAGGCGGCCTGGGCACGGACCACGGTGTCGTCGTCGAGCTTGCCGATCAGGCGCTCGGCGGCCTGCCAGGCCTCATCCTCGGTCTCGCGCACGATCACGTGCAGGCGGATGCCGAACCTCACGGTGCGGCCGTGGCGTGCCGCGCGGGCGCGCACGTCGGCCACCTTCTTGGCGACCTCGGCCGGCGGCTCGCCCCAGGTCAGGTAGGTCTCCACCTGTTCCGCCGCCAACTCGTGCGCCGCTTCGGACGAACCGCCGAAGTAGACCGGCGGGTGGGGCTGCTGCACCGAGGGGTAGAGCAGGCGCGCACCCTTGACCTGCAGGTGTTGGCCATCGAAGTCGAAGGCCTCGCCGGTGTGGCTGCGCGCGATGATCTCGCGCCAGATGCGGATGAACTCGGCCGACTGTTCGTAGCGCTGGGCGTGGTCCAGGAAGACGCCGTCGCCTTCGAGTTCGGTCTGGTCGCCGCCGGTGACGAGGTTGATCAGCAGGCGCCCGCCCGAAAGGCGGTCGAAGGTGGCCGCCATGCGTGCGGCCAGCGACGGCTGGTGCAGGCCGGGGCGCACGGCCACCAGGAACTTCAGGCGCTGCGTGACCGGCAGCAGGCTGGCGGCCACCACCCAGGGGTCTTCGCAGGAGCGGCCGGTGGGGATGAGCACGCCCTCGTAGCCCAGGCTGTCGGCCGCTTGCGCGACCTGCTTGAGGTAGTCGTGGCTGACCTGGCGGGCGCCTTCGCTGGTGCCGAGGTAGCGGCTGTCGCCGTGGGTGGGGATGAACCAGAAGATGTTCATGGCGTGTTCTCAGGCCAGGCGGCCGGCGGCGGCGTCCAGCACGTTGATTTTTTTCGGGATCAGCTTGAGCTCGAAGAAGGTGTCGGCGATGACCTGCTGCTCCTGCAGGATGGCGCGGGTGATGGGCGTGGTGCCGTAGACGGTGCGGGCGACCGATTTGTCGACCACCGGCTTGGGCAGGCCCCACAGGGCCGCCAGTTCCTTGGCGGCGGCATCGCGGTGGGCGGCGGCCCACTGGTCGACCTTGTTGAGTTCGTCGATGACGAGCTTGATGACGTCGTCGTTGCGGTTGGCGTAGTCCAGCGAGGAAAAGTAGTAGCCCCGGTTGTTGACCACGCCCTGGGCGTCGGCCAGCAGGCGCGCGTCCAGCGTGACCTCGGCCGCGGCCAGGAAGGGGTCCCAGATCACCCAGGCGTCGACCGAGCCCTTTTCGAAGGCGGCGCGGGCATCGGCCGGCGGCAGGAAGACCGACTGAACGTCCGCGTATTTCAGGCCGTGCTTCTCCAGCAGCTTGGCCAGGAAATACTGCACGTTGGAGCCCTTGTTGTAGGCCACCTTCTTGCCCTTGAGGTCGGCCACGGTCTTGATGGCGGAATCCTTGGGCACCAGCACGGCTTCCAGCGCGGGGCGCGGCTGGGTGGCGGCCACATAGGCCAGCGGTGCACCGGCGGCCTGGGCAAAGATGGGCGGCGCCTCGCCCACGTCGCCGAAGTCGATGGAGCCGACGTTGAGCGCTTCGAGCTGCACCGGGCCGGCGGTGAATTCGGTCCAGCTGACCTTCACGCCCAGCGGCGCCAGGCGCTGCTCCAGCGTGCCCCGGCCCTTGAGGACCGAGAGCAGGCCTTTCTGGTTGCCGATGCGCAGCACGCGGCCGGTTTGTGCGGGGGCGGGAAACGCGGCCAGGCCGGCGGTGGCCGCCACGGTGGCGGCCGCGGCGGCGCGGGTGACGAATTGGCGGCGGTTGATGGAGGAATGCGACATGGAGAACTCCTGGATGGGGCAAAAGCGGGCCCGACGCAGCCCGGCAGGGGCGGCGTTGGACAACGGGTGTGTGTGGAGGGTGTGTGTGGACTCAGCGCGTGGCGGGGGCGCCCGCGCTGGCCAGCCGTGTGGCGTCGTGCCGCCAGACGATGTCGGCCACCTGCACCGGCTTGGGGATCAGGCCCAGGCGCTGGAAGGCGTCGGCCACGCGCTGCTGGTCCGCCACGGTGGCCGGGCTCAGCGGCGCCACCGGCGACGGCGGGCGGCGCTGCAGGAACAGGCTGACCACGCCGGCGTCCAGGCCGCTGAAGTCGGCGATCAGCTTGATCGCCTGCGGTCGCTGGGTTTGCACGAAACGGTCGGCGCGGCTCAGTTCCTCCAGCAGCACCTTGAGGGTGGGGCCGTGTTCGGTGGCGAAGGGGCGCGAGGCCAGGTAGAAGGCGTTGTTGCTGGCCAGCTCGCGGCCGGTGGCCAGCGCACGGGGGCGCAGGGACAGCTCGGTGGCGGCGTAGAACGGGTCCCAGATGGCCCAGGCGTCCACGCTCCTGCGCTCGAAGGCGGCGCGGGCGTCGGCCGGTGTCAGGTAGATGGGCTGGATGTCGTTCCAGGATAAGCCGGCCTTGTCCACCGCGCGCACCAGCAGGTAGTGGGCGCTCGAACCTTTCTGGACGGCGATCTTGCGGCCTTTGAGGTCGGCCAGCGTCTTCAGCGGCGAATCCGCCAGCACCAGCACGGCCGAGCTGTCGGGCTTGGGCGGCTCGGCGCCCACGTAGAGCAGGTCCTTGCCGGCGGCCTGGGCGAACACCGGCGGCGAGTCGCCGGTGAGGCCGAATTCCAGGCTGCCGACCGACAGGGCTTCCAGCAGCTGCGGGCCGGCCGGGAATTCCAGCCAGCTCACCTTGGTGTGTGGCAGCCGCTGTTCCAGCCAGCCGGACTGCTTGACGATGACGAGGTTGGCGGCCGACTTCTGGTAGCCGATGCGCAGCAACTCGGGCGCCTTGGCCTGGGCGTAGCTGGGCGCCGGCAGCAGCAGCAGGGCCAGCCCCAGGGCCGCGATGGCCGCGGCCAGCAGGCGCCAGATCCAGCGTTCGATGCGTTCGTCCAGCAAGGCCTGGGATGGCAGGTGGGTGTCTTCGAATTCGGGTGCGACGTGGGGTGTGGTCATGGCGTTTCTCCAGAGGACATCAGCAGCAGGGGGCAACAGCTGCCCTGGCCGCACGGGTGGCGCGGCCTGTGTGAGCGGGGTTGGAGGG
The DNA here is from genome assembly GCF_038440225.1 of Hydrogenophaga sp. OTU3427. Taxonomy (NCBI): domain Bacteria; kingdom Pseudomonadati; phylum Pseudomonadota; class Betaproteobacteria; order Burkholderiales; family Comamonadaceae; genus Hydrogenophaga; species Hydrogenophaga sp. OTU3427. Next base: position 119,855 of record NZ_JASATI010000001.1, read on the forward strand.
CGGAGGGCCCGGGGGCCCTCCGGTTCAGACGCTACATCGCACCTGGTTGAAGGGCACCGGGGCAAAGCCGGTGGCCGCCGGCAGGCGCAGGCCTTCGCTGAAGAGCAGGTTCACCGCGTCGTCGAGCCGGGTGTGGATTTCGTCGCCGATGGTGTAGCTGCCCAGCACGTCGCGTGGCACCTGGGTGTCGGTGGCGTAGACGCCGGGCAGGATGTGCCGGGCCGAGAGCGCCTGCAGCACCGGGCGCAGCGCGTAGTCCAGCGCCAGCATGTGGTGCGGGCTGCCGCCGGTGGCCAGCGGCAGCACCACCTTGCCTTTGAGCGCGGTCTGCGGCAGCAGGTCGAGAAAGACCTTGAGCAGGCCGCTGTAGGCGGCCTTGTAGACCGGCGTGGCCACGACCAGGGCCTGGGCCCGTGCGACCTGTGCCAGCGCGGCCTTGATGCCGGGGTGGCCGGTGTCGGCCAGCAGCAGGGCGTGTGGCGCGAGTTCGCGGATGTTCAGCCGTTCGATGGCGCCGTGCCGACGTTGCAGGCGTTCGGCGACGGCATCGAGCAGGGCCACCGAGCGCGAGGGTTCGGAGGGGCTGCCGGCGATCAGGAGAATGGACATGGCGGGGTGCGGGACGGTTGGCGGGAGGTGGCGTGGCGCGGTGTCACTTCTTGGTGTAGATCTGGTCGAAGCTGCCACCGTCGGCGAAGTGGATCTTGGTCGCCTTGTCCCAGCCGCCGAAGGCGTCGTCCAGCTTGAACAGGTTGATCTTGGGCAGCTGTTTCGCGTACTTGGCCTGCGCCTTGGCCGAGGTCGGGCGGTAGAAGTTCTTGCCGATGATGTCCTGCGCCTCTTCGCTGTAGAGGAACTTCAGGTATTCCTCGGCCACGGCGCGGGTGCCCTTCTTGTCCACGTTCTTGTCGACCAGGGTCACGGCCGGTTCGGCCAGGATGCTCAGCGAGGGGTAGATGAAGTCCACCTTGTTGCCGAATTCCTTTTCCAGCAGGTAGGCTTCGTTCTCCCAGGCGACCAGCACGTCGCCCTGGTTGCGTTGCGAGAACGTGATGGTGGAGCCGCGGGCACCGGTGTCGAGCACCGGCACGTTGTTGTAGAGCTTGGCGACGAAGTCCTTGGCCTTGTCGTCACCGCCGTACTTGCGCTTGGCGAATTCCCAGGCGGCCAGGTAGTTCCAGCGGGCGCCACCCGAGGTCTTGGGGTTGGGCGTGATGACCTTGACGTCCGGACGGATCAGGTCGTCCCAGTCCTTGATGTTCTTGGGGTTGCCGGCGCGCGTGACCAGCACGATGGTGGAGGTGTAGGGCGAGCTGTTCAGGGGCAGGCGCTTCTGCCAGTCCTTGGGGATCCAGTTGCCGTTGCTGTGCAGCGCGTCGGTGTCACCGGCCAGGGCCAGGGTGGCGACGTCGGCGTCCAGGCCGTCGATGATGGAGCGGGCCTGCTTGCCCGAGCCGCCGTGCGACTGCTTGACGGTCACATCCTGGCCGGTCTTGGTCTTCCAGTGTTTGGTGAAGGCGGCGTTGTACTCAACGTAGAGTTCGCGCGTCGGGTCGTAGGACACGTTGAGCAGGGTGACCTGCTGGGCCAGCGCGGCGGTGGCCAGGCTGGTGCCCAGGGCGGCGGTGCTCAGGAAGCGGAGGGTCTGGCGGCGGGAGATCATGGAAAACATCCTTATCAGGAACATCAGGTGTTCGCATGATCTGGACATTTCCTCATTAACGGAACCAATCCTTTTTTGGTTGTTTATTACGGAATCATCTGAAGAAAAAGGCCTTGTTGCACAAGGGCTTGAGCGACCTTTTGTGGATCGTCGACACCTGCTCAGACCGCCACGACGCGGTTCTTGCCGCTTCGCTTGGCCAGGTACATGCCCTGGTCGGCGCGTTTGATGGCGTCGGCGCCCCCCTCGTCGGCCAGCAGTTGGGCCACGCCGGCGCTGAAGGTGATCAGCAGGCGCTCGTTGCCTTCGAGGAAAAACCGCTTGGTCAGCTCGCGCTGCAGCCGCGCCATGGCCTCCACGCCCTGGTCGAGCGTGGTGTCGGGCAAAACGATCACGAATTCCTCGCCGCCGTAGCGGGCCACCGTGTCCTGTGGGCGCAGCACCTGCCGCGCCACGTGGGCCAGGTGCACCAGGGCGGCGTCGCCGGTGTCGTGGCCGTGGGCGTCGTTGATCTTCTTGAAGTCGTCGAGGTCGAGCAGGGCCACGCACATGGGCGTGTCCATGCGCCGCGAGCGCGCCAGCTCGCGCTTGAGGTCTTCGTCCAGGCCCTTGCGGTTGAGGGCGCCGGTCAGGGGGTCGTGGCGCATCTGGGCGCTGGCGTGGTCCAGCTGCTGCTGCAGACGCAACACCTCGGCGTCGGTGTGTTCGGCCTTCTTGCGCAGTTCTCGCAACTCGTCGCTGGCCCGTTGCGCATCGGTGGCCATGGAGCGGGTGGCCGCGATGGCCTCCTGCAGCACCGGCGCGATGTCGCTCAGCGTGCCGGCCGACTCGAGCTGTCTGGCACAGCGGTCCAGCTTCTGGGTGAAGTCGCTGCTGTTTTCCGTCATGCGGCCGAGCCGCTCGATGAAGCCGGCCAGCATCTCCTTCATGTCCTGTTGCGCCGCCAGCGTCTGGGCCTTCACCTCGGCCTGCTTGTGGATCACGTCGCGCAGGCGGCTTTGCACCTCCTCCAGGCGCTTGAGCACCAGGGGCGGCTGGGTGGCGCTCTTGAGGGCCTCCACCTGGCCGTGCAGCCAGCGGTCGTCCAGGCTCAGCTCGGCGATGTTCTCAAACACCAGGTTGAGCAGGTTGAGCAGGGTGTTCTTGATCGCGCCCTGTTCCTCGGCCGAGAACGAGAGCCGGTAGCTGAAGTTGCCCAGCATGACCTTGAGCACCGCCGGGTCGCAGTCGGGTTGGCGCAGGTACTGGATCAGTTTGTCCGCCAGTTCGTTGACGCGCTGGTCCTCGTTGCCCACGGCGGGCAGGGTGTTGTCCACCAGACGGGCGATCTGTTCGAGCAGATCGGGCGCGATGCCGGCGCCTTCCTGCACCACGCCGGACCCCAACACCGGCCGGGCCGCGATCCCGCCCGGCTGCGCGGGCGGTTGGGGCACGCTGGCGTAGTCCACCAGGGCCTTTTCCAAACCGGCCCAGTTGCACTGGCTGACCGCTTTTTCCACCTGCAACTGCACCCGCCTCTGCGCTGGCGTGGCGGTGGGCAGGGCCGCCGCCAGGGCCATCATCTGCTCGGTGGGGAAGGGCCGTGCCGGGCGTGTGCCGGCGATTTCGTGCCAGATGCGCTGGTAGTTGTCGGGCGTGGGCGGCAGCTTGCGGGCCGTCAATTGCCTGACGGTTTCGCGGGCCAGGTCGGTGGGGGTGCGGGTGTCCATGGCGTGTTGGGGCGAGCGGTGGGGCGTTCAGTCGCCCATCACCACGCCCTCGCGGCGCGGGTCGGCGCCGCCCCACCAGATGGCCTGTCCATGGGCCTGGCCCCGGGCAATGCCTTGCAGGCCACTGGTCATGTTCATTTCGCGCACCTCGTGGCCGCGGGCCTTGAGGGCCTCGACGGTGGCGGCCGGGAAGCGTTTTTCCTCCAGCAGCGTGGGCGCGCCGGTGGCGCCGAAGTTGGGCAGGTCGATGGCTTGTTGGGGCAGCAGGCCCCAGTTGAGCACGCCGTGCAGGGTCTTGGCGGTGTAGTGGATGATCAGCGCGCCACCGGGGCTGCCGGCGCTCATGACCAGTTGGCCGCTGTCCTTGTCGAACACCAGCGAGGGCGACATGGACGAACGCGGGCGTTTGCCCGGCTGCACGCGGTTGGCGATGGGTTGTCCGTCGGCACCGGTGGGCGCGAAGCTGAAGTCCGTCAGCTCGTTGTTGAGCAGGAAGCCCTGGACCATCTGGCGCGCGCCGAAGGCGTCCTCGATGGTGGTGGTCATGGCCAGCGCGTTGCCCCGGCCGTCGACGATGCTGATGTGGCTGGTGCCGTACTCGGGCTGCTCGGGCATGGGCGCGTGGGCCGTCTTCGCGCCACCCGGGTTGCCGGGCTGGGCCGCCTTGTTGGCCTGCGGGCCGATCAGTCGCGCCCGTTGTGTCAGGTAGGCGGGGTCGAGCAGGCTCATCCAGCTGCCCGCTGGCGGGGCCACGAAGTCGGGGTCGGCCACGTACTGGGCGCGGTCGGCGAAGGCCAGGCGCGATGCCTCGGCGTAGCTGTGCAGCCAGTCGGCCGAAGGCAGGCCGTCCTGCAGCGGCAGTTGGGCCGCTGGTGTGCGGGCCAGGATCCCCAGGATTTGACCGACCGCGATCGCTCCCGAGCTGGGCGGCGGAAAACCGCAGACGCGGAAGTCGCGCCGGGGTTGGCCGGCCCCCGCGAGGTCGTGGCACAGGGCTTCGCGCTCCTTGGGGGCGTAGCCGGCCAGGTCGGCCAGGCTGAGCTGGCCCGGGTTGGTCGGGTGGCGCCTCACCTTGTCGACGATGGCCTGGGCCACCGGGCCTTCGTGCAGTGCCCGCGACCCTTGCCGGGCGATGGCATCGAGCACCTGGGCCAGCTCCGGGTTCCTGAGCACATGGCCCACCGGGTGGGGCGTGCCGTCGGCGCGGTAGAAGTAGGCCGCCGCCGTGGGGTCCTTCTTGAGGTGCGGTTCGGCGGCCAGCAAGGTGTGCAGCCGCGGGCTGACCGGGAAGCCCTGGGTGGCCAGCGTGATGGCTGGCTGGAACAGCGCCGCCCAGGGCAGCTTGCCGTGCTTCTGGTGCGCCATTTCCAGCATGCGCACGGTGCCGGGCACCCCCACCGAGCGGCCACCGACCACGGCGTCGTGAAACACCATGGGTTTGCCGTCGGCCGTCAGGAACAGCCTGTCATCGGCTGCGGCGGGCGCGGTCTCGCGGCCATCGTAGGCCGCCGTGGTGCGGCCATCGTGGTGCAGCAGAAAGGCGCCGCCACCGATGCCACTGGACTGGGGCTCGACCAGGGTCAGCACCATCTGCACCGCGATGGCGGCGTCGACCGCGCTGCCGCCGGCCTTCAGGATCTGATAGCCGGCGTCGGTGGCCAGCGGGTTGGCGGCCGCCACCGCAAAGGAGCGGGTTGCCCAGCCCGGCTTTTCGGTGTAGCCCGAGGCCGCTTCGGGCTGCCGGGGCACCTGGTAGGTGAACGGGCCGGGCCCGCTGGCACAGGCGGCCAGCAGCAAGGCGGCCGATGTGGTGGCACTGCACGCGGTCAGACGGCGCAACAGCGTGATCGGGTGGACGGGCATGTGGTTTTCCTCCTCGGAAAACCATCATAAACCGCAGATCACCCGTTGGTGCAGCGGCCCTGGTGTCAGCGGGGCGCCAGGCGGATGGCGCCGTCCAGGCGGATCACCTCGCCGTTGAGCATGTCGTTCTCGATGATGTGCTTGACCAGCTTGGCGTAGTCGCTGGGCGTGCCCAGGCGGCTGGGGAAGGGCACGCCGGCGGCCAGGGCGTCCTGCACCTCCTGCGGCATGGAGAACAGCATGGGCGTGCCGAAGATGCCAGGCGCGATGGTCATGTTGCGGATGCCGTTGCGCGCCAGGTCGCGCGCGATGGGCAGGGTCATGCCCACCACGCCGCCCTTGCTGGCGGCGTAGGCGGCCTGGCCGATCTGGCCGTCGTAGGCCGCCACGCTGGCGGTGCTGATCAGCACGCCGCGTTCGCCGGTGGCCTCGGGCTCGTTCTTGCACATGGCGTCGGCGGCCAGGCGGATCATGTTGAAGCTGCCCACCAGGTTGACCATGATGGTCTTGGTGTAGACGGCCAGTGCGTGCGGGCCGCTCTTGCCCACGGTCTTCTCGGCCGGCGCGATGCCGGCGCAGTTGACCAGGCCCATGAGCTTGCCCAGCGAGGTGGCCAGCGCCACGGCGGCCTGGCCGTCGGCCTCGTTGCTCACGTCACACTTGATGAAGGCGCCGCCGATGGCCTGGGCCACGGCCTCTCCCTTGTCGGCCTGCATGTCGGCGACCACGACCTTGGCGCCGTGGGCGGCCAACATGCGCGCCGTGCCTTCGCCCAGGCCCGATGCGCCGCCGGTGACGATGAATACCTTGCCTGCGATGTCCATGGAATGCTCCTCTGTGTGGATGGGTTGATGTGACGTTTACGTAAACGTCAATTATCACGCATGCGCCTGGCCCTGGCGCCCTGGCCTGGCAACGGCTTGGCCGACACAACTGTCAAAATACTGTTAATATGTACAGTATCAACCACTGAGCGAGGCCTTATGACCATCAAAGCCATTTTCCGCAAGCTGACCGGCCGGGGCGGCGCCCTGAACAACGCGAAGACGACCCGCGAGATCTGTGTGCTCAACGTGGTGGCCGCGAGCGCGCAGGTGTCCGTGTACGAACTGGACTGAGCGCCATCCAGGCGCCGGCGCATCAGCCGCGCGCCGCCTGCAGCAGGCCTTCCATGAAGGCCTTGTGCAAAGGGGTTTCCACCGCCTCGAGTCGCCGGATCACGCCCACGCTGCCTTCGCGCAGGTAGGGCAGGGGCAGGGGCACCAACTGGTGGTTCTTGTGGAAGCTCTCCATCAGGCGCCCCGACATCGGGGCCACCAGGTCGCCGTCCTGCAGCATCGAGAGGATGACCAGCGTGGAGCCCGACTCGACGCGGTAGCGCGGGGTCGGCTGGCCGGCCAGCGCCAGCTCGTGTTCCAGCTCCCGCCGTATCGGGCTGGTCTTGGGCGGGGTGATCCACGGGTAGCGCATGACATCGGCCCAGGCCAGCTTGCGCTTGCGTGCCAGCGGGTGCTGGGGGCCCACCACGATGCGGATGTGCTCGGGGTAGAGCAGGTCGCAGCGCAGGCCGGGCTCCAGCCGCGCCTGGTCGGTGCGTGTCACCACGAAGTCCATGCGCCCTTCGAGCAACTGTGGCATCAGCAGGTCCAGCCGGTCCTCGACCAGGCGCAGGAAGGCATCGGGGTGGCGTTTGCCCAGCAGGTGCGCCGCGCGCGGCACCACGCCCGTGGCCACGGTGGGCGTGGTGCCCACCACCAGGTTGCCGGTGATGCCGTTGCTCAGCAGCCGTATGGTGGTCTGGGTGCGGTCCAGCTCCCCGATGATGGCGCGCGCATGCTGCACCAGCGCGGCACAGTAGTCGGTCGGCTCCAGGCCGCGCGGGCCGCGCTTGAACAGCTTGACGTTGAGGTCTTCCTCCAGCTCCCCCAGCCACTTGGACAGGCCGGGCTGTGTCACCCCCATGCGGGCCGCCGTGTGGCTCACGTTGCGGTTCTCGTACAGGGCCACCAGCAGGTAGAGCTGGCGCATGCGCAGCCGTTGGGTCCATTCCATCCGCTTTATTCCACCTTGACGTTGGCGGCTTTCACCACCTCGGCGTATTTCTTGAGATCGGCCTGAATCTGGGTGCCGAACTCGGCCGGCGTGTTGCCCGCGGCGGCGATGCCCAGCGAGGCCAGCCGCTCCTTCACGTCCGGCGACTGCACAACGGCGTGGATCTCGCGCTGCAGCCGCTCGACGATGGGCCGGGGCGTGGCTGCGGGCGCCAGGATGCCGACCCAGGAACTGGATTCAAAGCCCGGCACGCCGGCCTCGGCCACGGTGGGCACGTTGGGCAGGGACGGCAGGCGGGTGGCGCTGGACACCGCGATCGGATGGAGCTTGCCTTGTGTCACGAAGGGATAGGCGCCGGCCACCGCCGTGTAGAGCATGGGCAGGGTGCCCCCGACCACGTCGCTCATGGCCTGGCCGCCCCCCTTGTAGGGGATGTGCACGAAGTGGGCGCCGGTGCGTTGCTTGAGCAGTTCGCCCGCCAGGTGGGGCGTGCTGCCGGTGCCGGCGCTGCCGTAGGACACGCCACCGGGCTGCGCCTTGGAGTAGGCCACCAGCTCGTTGAAGTTTTTCACCGGCACGCTCGGGTGGGTGACGATGATCAGCACGGCATCGCCGATCTTGCTCACCGGCGCCAGGTCCTTGAGGGTATCGAAGGGCACCTTGGCATAGACATGCGGGTTGATCACCAGCGTGCCGTCGAAACCCAGCACCAGGGTGTAGCCGTCGGGCGCGGCGGTGGCCGCCATCTGGGTGCCGATGTTGCCCGAGGCGCCCGGCTTGTTGTCCACCACCACCTGCTGACCCAGGCGCTGGCCCAGTTTTTCGGCCACGATGCGCGCGCTGGTGTCGGTCACGCCACCGGGCGCGAAGGGCACGATCAGGCGGATCGGCTTGCTGGGGTAGTCCTGCGCGGCCGCCGGCAGCGCAGCGGCGGCCAGTGTGGTCAGCGCCAGGGCGAGCAGGGCGCGGCGTGGGGTGGTGTGCATGGTGTGTCTCCGTGGTTGTGGTGAAGCATCCGGGCAGGCTGGGCATCAGCCCGTGGCGGCGCGCGCCTTGTCGCGCTGGCGGCGCAACCAGGTGATGGCGCGTCCGCCCAGCGGGCGCTGCAGCTGGGTCTCGGCGAAGTCGATGGCGTCGAGCAGGCCGTCCAGGCGGATGCCGGTGGCGAAGCCGCTGCGTTCGGCCATCAGCACCAGGTCTTCGGTGGCCACGTTGCCAGCGGCGCCGGGGGCGAACGGGCAGCCGCCGATGCCGCCCACGCTGGCGTCGAAGCGCCGTATGCCGGCCTCCAGCGCGGCCCAGGCGTTGGCCACGCCCATGCCTCGCGTGTCGTGGAAGTGCACCGCCAGCTGGTCGCGGGGCACGGCCTGCGCGATGGCGGCCAGGCGCTGCTTGACCATGCCGGGCGAGGCCGAGCCGATGGTGTCGGCGATGACCACCTCACCCGCGCCCGCGCCGTGCATGCGCAGCGCCAGCGTCACCACGGTGTCCAGCGCGGTCTCGCCCTCGAATGGGCAATCAAAGGCCACGGCCACGTAGGCGCGGGTGCGCAGGCCCAGGGCCTGCGCCGCCCGCAGCGTTTGTTCGCTGACCTCGGTGGCCTGCCGCAGGCCCATGTTGATGTTCTTCTGGTTCATGGTTTCGGTGGCCGAGAGCACCACCGCGATCTCGCGCGCGCCGGCCGCGTGGGCGCGCTCCAGGCCCTTGAGGTTGGGCACCAGCACCGAGGTGCGCAACGCGGGCAGCCGGGAGGCGATCAGCGGCACCAGCTCGGCGGCGTCGGCCATCTGCGGCACCGCCTTGGGCGACACGAAACTGGTGGCCTCCACGCTTTGCACGCCGGCCGCGGCCAGCAGCTGGATCAGCCGCAGCTTGGCGGCGGTGTCCACCGCGACCTGCTGGTTCTGCAGGCCGTCGCGGGGGGAGACGTCGGTGATGTGTATCTGTTCCATGCGGGGCTCCGGCCTTCAGGCGATGGCGCCTTCGGCCTGCAGGCGGGCCAGCCGCTCGGCGCCATAACCGACCAGGCCGGCCAGCACCTGCTGCGTGTGTTCGCCCAGGCCGGGGGGCGCCGTGAAGGCGCGGGCCTGCGCGCCCGACAGCTTCATCGGGTTGCCCGGCATCTGCACGGTTTCACCGGTCTTGAGCCGCACGTCCACCACCATGTCGCGGGCGCGCACCTGGCGGTCGTCCAGCGCCTGCTGGAAGTTGTTGACCGGGCCACAGGGAATGCGGGCCTTCTGCAGTTCCGCCTGCCAGTGGGCGGTGGGCTGGGTCCTGAACTTCTCGGTGATCAGGGCATCGATGCGCGGTTTGGACGCCAGTCGCGCGGGCTGCTTCTTGAACGCGGGGTCCATGAGCTCGGGGATGCCGGCGAACTCGGCAAAACGTTCAAAGAAGGGATCGCCGATACAGGCCAGGATGATGTGCCCGTCGGCCGTGGGGTAGCTGTTGTAGGGCACGTGCACGAAGTGGCTGTTGCCTATGCCTTCGGGCACGTGGCCCGACATCAGGTACATGGTGGCCATGTAGTTGAGCATGGAGACCTGCGCGTCCAGCATGGACACGTCCACGTGCTGGCCCAGGCCGGTGCGTTCGCGTTCGGCGATGGCCGCCAGCACGCCCATGGTGCCGAAGATGCCGCCGCCGAGATCGCCAATCGGGATGCCGCTGCGTGTGGGGCCGGTCTCGGGCGTGCCGGTGATGGACATGCCCCCGCCCATGGCCTGTACCACCTGGTCGAAGGCGGGGCGCTGGGTCTCCGGGCCGGTTTCGCCGAAGCCGGTGACCGAGCAGGTGATGATGCGCGGGTTGACCCGGGACAGCGTGGCGTGGTCTATGCCCAGGCGCTTGGGTACGCCGACGCTGAAGTTGTCGTAGACCACGTCGGCGTGGCGCACGAGGTCGAGGAAGACCGCCCGTCCGGCTTCGCTCTTGAGGTCGATGCACACGCTCTGCTTGTTGCGGTTGAGCGTGAGGTAGTAGGCCCCCATGCCGTGGCGCGAATAGTCGGGGTCGTGTTCCAGCAGGCGGCGTGTGCCCTCGCCGGTGCCGGGCGGCTCGACCTTGATGGTGCGCGCGCCCAGGTCGGCCAGCATCATGGTGCCGTAGGGGCCGGAGAGCATGTGGGTGAGGTCGAGAACGGTGATGTGTTCGAGGGCCATGGTCTTGCGTGTCGGTGGAGGGCGTCGGGTCAGGGCAGGGCGGCCTGCAGTTGCGCCAGCGTCATCACGTCGGCGTACTTGGCGTTGAGGTCGAAGAGGTTGGCCTCGTGGGGCTGCGGGTGGCGGTCGCCGCAAGCGTCGGCGACCACCACCGGAATGAAGCCGTGCTGCAGCGCGTCGACACCGCTGGCGCGCACGCAGCCGCTGGTGCTCATGCCGGCCAGCAGCACGCAGTCCACGCCCTGCGCGCGCAGCGTGCTGGCCAGCGAGGTGCCGAAGAAGGCACTGGCGTACTGCTTGGTGACCACCGGCTCGCCGGTGCCGGGCGCCAGGGCGGGCACCACCTCGCCGAGGGGGTTGCCGGCGCAGAAGACCTGGAGCGCGGGCACCTTGCGGAAGAAGATCCCGCCGTCCAGGCCGTCGGCGCGGTACTCGACCCGGGTGTGGCAGATCAGCAGACCGCGTGCCCGTGCCCACCGCAGCAGCGCCTCGGCCAGGGCGATGACCTCCGGCCGGTTGGCGAACAGCGGCGAGCCGGGCACGAAGTAGGCCTGCGCGAAATCGATCATCACCAGTGCCTGGCAGTTGCCGAAGCCGAGACGCTGGCCGAAGGCGCCGTGGCCATAGTTGGTTTGCAGGGATTCAGGGCTGGACATGGGGACGGCCTCCGAGCAGGGTGTGTTTGGCGGCGTGGATGTGGCTGCCCATGACACAGCGCGCCCAGGCGCCGTCGTGGGCGCGGAAGGCCTCGATCAGCTCCCGGTGGTGGCCGAAGCTGCGCGCCAGCTGGGCACCGGTGTAGCGGCGGAAGGTCTGCTGGACGATGGGGACCTCGATCGCGTTGGACAACATGGCGACCAGGCGCTCGTTCTGGCTGGCCTGGGCGATGAGGCCGTGGAACTCGCGGTTCAGCGGGCCGATGCGGGCGGTGTTGGTGGCATCGGTGTCGGCGCCGTGCGACTCGATGCCGTCCTGCAGCCGCTCCAGCGTGGCGATGTCGGCGGCGCCGATGCGCTCGGCGGCCAGGCCGGCGATCTCGCTTTCGATCAGCGCCCGCAGGTCGAAGATCTCGCGCACCTGACCCGCCGTCCATTCGCGCACCACGGTGCCGCTGTTGGGCTTGAACAGCGCAAAACCGTCGGCCACCAGCTGGCGCATGGCTTCGCGCACCGGTGTGCGCGAGGCGTTGAACTCGGCCGCGACATGCTGTTCGGTGATGCGGGCGCCGGGCGCGTAATGCCCGTCAATGATCTGTGCCTTGATGGCGGCGTAGATGCGGGAGGCAACGGTTTCCATCGACGATTTTCCAGGCCTTGATGGGTTTGATTGTATACATCAATACCAAAATAAGGGTAGAAATGCCCATGTTTTGGCCATTATCGAGTTTTAATGTCGACAATCGTGTTCCGATAAGGGTACGGAAAACCAATGCCCACGGTGGCGCGGGGCGCCGCCGGTTCAGGCGGGCGTGCCGGGGCGTGCTCGCGCGGTGCGCGCCTTGGCGGGCCTGCGCGGTGGTGCGTCGCCCCGCGCGAACATGGTCACGATGGCGGTCCTGAGCCACCGGTGCGCGGGCTCGGCGTCGCGGCGCTGGTGCCAGATGACACCCAGCGGCCGGATCGGCATCGGGATGGGTGGCTCCACCGAGACCAGCGAGCTGGCGTAGGGGCTCAGGTCCATCAACGAGGTGGGCAGCACGCCGATGCAGTCCGACTGGTCGATGACGGCGAGCGCCTGCGAATAGTGGTTGAGCGTCAGCACCAGGTTGCGCCGCAGGCCGTGGCCGGACAGCAGGTTGTCGTAAAGCGGTGTGTACATCCCCGGCAGGCGCACGTCGACGTGCCGGGCGTTGAGGAATTTCTGCAGCGTCAGGCGGCCCTTGGCCAGCTTGTGGTCCTTGCGCATCAGGCACGAGGAGTGGATCTGCCACAGCTCGTGGGTCCGGATGCCGCTGGCCTGGCTGGTGTCGTTGAGGTAGGCCCCGATGGCGAAGTCCACCCCCTCCTTGTCGAACATGGTCGGCAGGTTGGACACGCTGTACTGGACCAGGTCCAGGCGCAGGTGCGGGGCCTTCTGGCTCAGGAAGGCCGAGAGCCGCGGCATCACGCGTTCCACCGTGTAGTCGGACATTGCCACCGTCAATGATCCACTGTAGGTCAGGGGGTCGAAGGTGTCTGGCGAGACCGCCGTGCGCAGCGCGTCGAAGTGGGGCTGGATGACCGACCACATCTCCCTGGCCCGGGCCGTCGGGCGCACGCCGAACTGGGTCTTCTCGAACAGCGCATCGCCCAGCGACTGCCTCAGGCGGCTCAACGCGTTGCTGACCGCCGGCTGGGTGAGCGCCAGGCGGTCGGCCGCCCGGGTCACATTGCCTTCGGCCATGAGGGCGGCGAACACCCGCAGCAGGTTGAGGTCCAGCGTCCTGAAGTTGTCTTTCATGGGCGAGCCTGGCAAAGGTCGGTGGAAGAGGCCCAGTGTAGCGGGATCATTGATTTTGGTGATGAGACGATTCCATCAATCCATTAGACAAGGCCGGGCGCAGCCGCGACAGTGGCGTCCAGGCAGCAGGTCCGGGTGCGGTGCCCGGACGGTCAGCCCAGTTGGGGAACAAAAGTGTCAGTTCTGATTTTGCGTGGCGCCCGGGTGCTCGATATCGACCAGGGCGAACTCAGCGACCAGCGCGACGTGCTGGTCGAGGACGGCCGCATCCGCCGCATCAGCCGCGACCGCCTGGAGGCCGCCGGCGCCGAGGTGATCGACGTCGGCGGGCGCACCCTGATGCCCGGCCTGATCGACCTGCACGTGCACGTGACCGCGGTTCGCATGGACTTGGGCAGCCAGGTGCGCATGCCCAATGTGTTCGTGCTGCTGCGCTCGGTGCCCATCCTCGAAGGCATGCTGATGCGTGGCTTTACCTCGGTGCGCGATGCCGGTGGCGCGGAACGCGCCCTGGCCGAAGCGGTGGCCGACGGCCTGGCCAAGGGGCCGCGCCTGTTCGTGAGTGGCCGCGCCTTGTCGCAGACCGGCGGCCATGGGGACTTCCGGCCGCGCAGCGATCACCTGCCCATCGTCGACTCCTGCGCCTGCAGCTTCCGCATCGGCGCCATCGCCCGCGTGGTCGACGGCGTGGACGCGGTGCGCAAGGCGGTGCGCGAAGAGTTGCAGATGGGGGCCCACCAGATCAAGGTCATGGCCAGCGGCGGCGTGGCCTCGCCCGCCGATCCCATCGATGCCTATGGCTACTCCACCGACGAACTCAAGGCCATCGTGGCAGAGGCCGAGGGACGGCAGACCTATGTGATGGCCCACGCCTACACGCCCAAGGCCATCATCCGCGCGGTGGAATGTGGCATCCGCACCATCGAACACGGCAACCTGGTCGACGACGAGGCCGCCGCCGTGATGGCGCGCCACGGTGCCTTCGCGGTGCCCACCCTGGTCACCTACCGCGCGCTGGTCGAGCAGGGCCCCGCGCTGGGTCTGCCGCCCGACAGCGTGGCCAAGGCCCACGGTGTGCTGGACAGGGGCGTCAAGTCGCTGGAGATCCTGCAGAAGGCCGGCGTCAAAATCGGCTTTGGCAGCGACCTGCTGGGCGACACCCACTCGCGGCAGAGCGAGGAGTTCCTCATCCGCGCCGCCGTGCAGACGCCGCAGCAGGTGCTGGCCAGCGCCACCACCATCGCCGCCCAGGTGCTGCAGATGGAGGGCCAGCTCGGTGTCGTGCGCGAAGGCGCCATCGCCGACCTGCTGGTGGTCGAAGGCAACCCCCTGGACTCGGTGGAGTGCCTGGCACGGCCCGTGCAATCGCTCAAGCTCATCGTCAAGGACGGACAGGTGGTCAAACGCCAAGACCTCTGATTGCCGCCTGTTTTCTTTCAACTTCTCAAGGAAATCGCCATGTCCGCATTGAACCGCCGCCAACTGTTGGTCGCTGGAGCCACCAGTTCCCTGCTCGCCCACTGGCCCGCCCAGGCACAAACCACCGGCAGCTTCCGCATCGGTGCGCTCAACCCCATCACCGGCGCTGGCGCCAACTACGGCGGCGGCATGCAGAAGTCCATCCTGTTCGCGGCCGACGCCGTGAACGCGGCCGGTGGCGCCGCTGGCCGCAAGCTGGAGGTGTTCGCCGAGGACGACCAGACCACGCCCAACGCGGCGGTGCTGGCGGCCAAGAAGCTGATCGAGGTGAACAAGGTGCAGGCCATCCTGGGCACCTGGGCCTCGGGTGTGTCCCTGGCGGTGATGCCATTGACCAACGACGCCAACGCCATCCTCATGCACACGTCCGGCGCGGTGAGCCTGGCCGACGCGAAGACCAACGCCAAGCAGCTCGGCTTCCGCTACCAGGGCAGCTCCAAGCACCTGAGCAAGGCCTTCGTCAAGGCGGCGCAGAAGGAGGGCTTCAAGCGCCCGGCCGTGCTGGCGCTCAACAACCCGGCCACGGCGCCCCACGCCGAGGGTTTCCGCCGCGAATGGACGGCGGCCGGCGGCAGCCTGTCGGACTTCGTGCTCTACGAGCCCAACCGCACCAGCTACCGCTCCGAACTGCAGCAGGTGCTGCGTTCCCGGCCCGATGGCATCATCCTGTCCGGCTACGCGCCCGACGGCGTGATCATCATCCGCGACTGGTTCCAGACCGGCACCAAGATGAAGTGGGTGATGCCGGGTTTCGCGGCCAACACGCAGTTCATGAGCGCCCTGGGCCAGGAGGCCATCGAGGGCATCGTGGTGGTCGAGTCTGTGGTCAACGAAGGCGCCGCCGCCTACAAGCAGTTCGCCACCCAGTACGAAGCGGCGATGGGCAAGCCGGCGGCCAGCAACGTCTACGCCGCCATGTGTTTCGACATGGTCAACGTGCTGGCGCTCGCGGTGGAGGCCGCCGGCCCCAACGCCGACACCGCCACCATCGCCAAGAAGATCCACGAGGTCACCACCGGCGCCGGCCAGGCCGTGGGTTCCTTTGCCGAAGGCAAGGCCTTGCTCAAGCAGGGCAAGAAGATCAACTACGAAGGGGCGTCCTCGTCGATCGACTTCGACAACGAGAACGACGTCGATCCCACCTTCGCGGGTTTCATCATCAAGGCGGGCGTCTGGCAGAAGGCCTACCTCGTGAACCGCTGAAAAGGGATGGCCATGCAACTGGGTCTAGCCGATATCGCCAACCTGGCCTTGAACGGCATCGCTGAAGGGCTGCTGATCGCGCTGCCGGCGCTGGCCGTGACCCTGGTCTTCGGTGTGGCGCGTTTCCCCAATGCCGCCACGGGCGACCTGGTGTCGGTCGGTGGCTTTGGCGCCTTCGGGGCCTACAAGCTGTCGGGGGGCTCCTTCCTGGCCGCGGCACTGGGCGGCGTGGTCGCCGGCGTCGCGGTGGCCTGGATGTCCTGGCAACTGGTCTTCAAGCCGGTGGCCCGGCAAAGTGGCGTCACGCTGCTGCTGACCTCCATCGGCCTGGGCTTCCTGCTGCGCGCGTTGCTGGGTCTGGCGTTTGGCCACGAGCACAACATGTTCGAGATGCCCATGATGCGCGCCTGGACCTGGGGCGATGTCGCGCTCAATCCCATCGACGCGGTCGTCGGTGCCCTGTCGCTGCTGACCATGGCGGCGGTCTTTTTCCTGCTCTTCAAGACGCCGGCCGGGCGGGTGCTGCGCGCCATGGCCGACAACAACGACCTCGCCCGCGTGGTCGGCATCAACACGCGCCGCACCAACGCCCAGATGTGGGCCCTGGTCGGCGGGGTCTGTGGCATCGCCGGCCTGCTGGTGGGCATCAAGACCCTGGTGAGCCCCGAGGCCGGCGCCGAGCTGTTGCTGTCGGCCTTCGCGGCGGCGGTGGTCGGTGGCCTGGGCAACCCCCTGGGGGCCGTGGCCGGGGCGGTGCTGCTGGGGGCCTTCCAGGAGCTGTCCACGCCCTTCGTGGGCTTCACCTACAAGATCGCGCTGGCCTACGCCGTCATGCTGCTGGTGCTGCTGTGGCGCCCGCAAGGCCTGTTCAACCGCACCCAGGGAGTCCGCTGATGGAAGGCTATCTGCTCGCCATACTGATCACCACGCTGATCTATGTCCTGCTGGCGGTCGGTCTGGACTTCCAGTACGGTTTCACCGGCCTGATCAACTTCGGCTACGTCGGCTTTTTTGCCGTCGGGGCCTATGCCGCGGCCATCTGCAGCGTGCGGCTGCAGTGGCCACCCGCCGCCGGCTTTGCCCTGGCCATGGTGCTGCCCGCGCTGCTGGCCTGGCCGCTGGGGCGCATCGCGCTGCGGCTCAAGGACGACTACCTGGCCATCGTGACCCTGGGCTTCTCGGAGATCGTCCGGCTGGTGCTGATCAGCGAAAAAGAGCTGACCAACGGCGGCCAGGGCATTCCCGGCGTGCCGCGCCTGCTGGCGGTGTCGCCATCGAACTTTGTCAACGACCTGGCGCTGGCCGCGCTCATGGCCCTGGTCTGCGCGGGGGTGGTCTGGCTGCTGCGCCACGTCACCCGCAGCCCCTATGGCCGGCTGATCCAGGCCATCCGCGACGACGAAACCGCGCTGCTGGCGCTGGGCAAGAACCCGGCGCGCTTCAAGACCCAGGTGCTGATGCTGGGCGGCGCGGTCGGCGGCCTGGCCGGCGCTTTCTACGCCCACTACATCAGCCTGGTGACGCCCGATCAGTTCACGCCGGTCATCACCTTCTACGTGTGGATGGCCATCATCATGGGCGGCATCGGGCGTCTGCGCGGGGCTGTCGCCGGGGGCTTCCTGCTGGTGGCCTTCCTGGAGGGCTCGCGGGTCATCCGCGACGTCGTGCCGGGCATCTCGGAGGTCGCGATGTCCAGCGTGCGGCTGGCCGCGGTGGGCCTGGCCCTGATCCTGTTCATGCGTTTTGCGCCGCATGGCCTGTTCGGCCGCAAGCGTTGAGAGGGGGGAATCCATGAGCATCGAAGTACGCAATCTCACGCTGGCCTATGGCGAGTTCCGCGCGCTGGACGGCATGTCCGTCAGCATGCCGAGCAACAGCATCGTGGGACTGATCGGCCCCAACGGGGCGGGCAAGAGTTCGCTGTTCTCCGTCATCAGCGGCTTCATCCAGCCGCTGGAAGGCGAGGTCCGTTTCCTGGAGCAGAACCTGAGTGGCAAGGCCGCCTTCGAGCGCGCCCGCATGGGCATGTGCCGCACCTTCCAGGTGCCACGCGAATTCCGCCACCTGACGGTGCTGGAAAACATGATGGCGGCGCCGGGCGACCAGGCCGGCGAGTCCCTGTGGTCGCTGGTGTTCCGCCGCCGCCGGGTGGCGCAGGAGGAGCAGGCGCTGCGCGAGCGGGCCGAGAAATGGATGCGATTCCTGCGCCTGGACGCGGTGGCCGGCCAGCCCGCCGGGGCCCTGTCCGGTGGGCAGAAGAAGCTGCTGGAGCTGGGCCGCATCCTGATGCTGGAGCCGCGCTGTGTGCTGCTCGACGAGCCCTACGCGGGCGTCAACCCGGTGCTGATCGAGCAGATCTCGGAGCGGATCGCCGAGTTGCACGCGCAGGGCATCGGGTTTGTCATCGTCGAGCACAACCTGCACATGCTGGCCAAGCTGGCGTCCAGCCTGGTGGTGATGGACCGCGGCAAGCTGCTGGCCCAGGGCCGACCGGCCGAGGTCATGGCGGACGAGCGGGTCCGCGAAGCGTATATGGGAGCCTGACGTGACGGTATTGCATGTAGAGAACATCGGTGGCGGCTATTCGGAGGTGGACATCCTCAAAGGTGTCGAACTGCAGGTCTCGGCCGGCGAGATCGTCACCGTGGTGGGCACCAACGGTGCCGGCAAGTCCACCCTGATCAAGGCGGTGATGGGGCTGTTGCCGCGTCTGGCCGGGCGCATCCTGTGGGAAGGGCAGGACATCGCCCGCGCATCGACCGAGCGCCGGCTGACCATGGGCATCGGCTACGTGCCGCAGGTGGCCAACGTGTTCGCCAGCCTCACGGTGCACGACAACCTGCTGGTGGTGCAGGGTGTGCCGGAGGTCCGGCGGCGGGCGGCCGAGATGTTCGAGCTGTTTCCCGCGCTCCAGCCCATGGCGCAGCGCCGGGCCGGCGCACTGTCGGGCGGCGAGCGGCAGCAGCTGGCCTTTGCCATGGCCTTGATGTCGCGCCCCCGGCTGATCTGCCTGGACGAGCCGACGGCGGCGCTGTCGCCGGCCCTGGTCAAGACCGTGTTCGACCAGATCGTGCGCCTGCCCGAGCTGGGCTGTGCCGTGCTGATGGTGGAGCAGCGGGCCCGCGAAGCCCTGCAGATCAGCCAGCGCGGTTACATCATGGACCAGGGGCGGGTGGCGATGTCCGGGCCGGCGGCGGGCCTGCTCGACGACCCGCGCGCGGTGGAGCTGTACCTGGGGCACGAGGCATGAATCAACCGGTACCGGACACACGCCAGGGCCTGGAGCGCTTCGCCTGCGCCACCGAGGTGTGGCGGCGTGAAGGCCCGGGCGCGCTCTACCGCGAGGTCGAACGCGCCATGGACGAGCTCGTGGGCTACAAGCTGCTCACCATCCTGAAGCTGGAGGAAAGCCGGCTCCACCGCATGCACACCAACGACCTGGCCCGCTACCCGGTCGGCGGGCACAAGGACATCACCCACGACCGCTGGCTGACGGCCATGCTGCGCGATGGCGACCCCATCATCTCCGTTGATGAAGATGAGGTGCGGGCACGCTTCTTCGACCACGAGACGATTTTTGCCCTGGGCTGCGGATCGGCCATGAACATCCCCATCGTGGGACCGCGTGGCACCCTTGGCAGCCTCAACCTGCTGCACCAGGCGGGCTGGTTCACGCCCGAGCACGTGCTGGTGGCCAGGCCTTTCGCGCAACTGCTGGCGCTGGCCTGGTCCTGAGGCCCAAGGACTGAGGACCAAGGCGCGAGGCTCAGGGCTGGAGCTGCTGCTTCAGCACCCGGTGCAGGATCTTGCCCGTGGCGGTGCGGGGCATGTCGGCGTCGGCCATGAAGCGCACCGAGGTCGGGCACTTGAAGCCGGCCAGGCGCTGGCGGCACCAGTCGCGCAGTTCCTGGGCGGTGGCCGACTGCCCGGCGTGCAGCACCACCACGGCCAGCACCGCCTCGCCCCATTTGTCGTGGGGCACGCCGATCACCGCCACGTCTTTCACCTGGGGGTGGGCGCCCAGCACCCCCTCGACCTCCGAGGGGTAGATGTTCTCGCCGCCGCTGATGATCATGTTGCTCTTGCGGTCCACCAGCCAGATGTAGCCGTCGGCGTCGCGCCGCGCCATGTCGCCGACCGAGCACCATTCGCCGTCGAAGGCCTCGGCCGTTTTCTCCGGGTTGTTCCAGTAGCCATCGAACACGTAGGCGGTGCGCGAGAACAGCTCGCCCACCTCGCCGTCGGGCACTTCGTTGTGGTGTTCGTCCAGCAGGCGGATGGCGCCGCTGCCGGCCCATTCGCGCCCGACCGAGCCGAGCTTGACGATCTGCTCCTCGGGGCGCAGCAGGGTCACCCAGCCGGCCTCGGTCGATCCGTACAGCTCGTAGAGGCGACCATTGCGGAAGTGCTCGAGGATGGCCAGCTTGGTGTCCTTGCGGGCCGGTGCCGATGAGATCATGAGCTTGCCGACGGCGCTCACGTCGTGGCGCTGTTTCACCTCGTCGGGCAGCGCCAGCACCATGATGTAGTGGGTGGGCACCAGCGAGGTGAAGGTCACCTTGTCCTTCGCCAGCGTGGCCAGCAGGGCCTCGGGGTCGAAGCTGCGGCGGTCGTCGATGATGCAGGTCGCGCCCAGGTGGATGAAGGTGGTGCCGAAGTACAGCGAGTTGGCGTGACACAGGGGCATCACCAGCAAGGCCGTGTCGTCGCGGGTGAAGCCCATCTCCAGTGCCGTTGCCAGCGCGATCAGGGTGCTGCCACCATGGTTGCGGATGGCGCCCTTGGGGCGGCCCGTGGTGCCCGAGGTGTACATCAGCGCGCAGCGGTCCTCGGGGCGCACGCGTTCGAAGGGGTAAGCGGGGTCGCCCGACGCGATCAGCGCCTCAAAGGCCAGCCAGCCCGGGGCGGGGGGACCGTCCAGCACCACGCAGCGGCCGGGCGCCATCGGCAGGTCGGCGCGCAGCGCATCCACCGTGGCGCAGAAGTCGGACCCCGCGATCAGCGCGCTGACCTCGGCGTGGCCCAGGATGTAGGCGATTTCCGGGCCGGTGAGGCGGAAGTTCAGGGGCACGGCCACCAGGCCGGCGCGGGCCATGCCCACGTAGATTTCCATCCACTCCAGGCAGTTGTAGGCGATCACCGCCACGCGGTCCCCCGGGGCCAGGCCCAGGCCCCGCAGCCCGGCACCCAGCTTCGAGGCCCGTTCGTCCCATTCGGCAAAGCTCAGGGCGCGCCGCGAGTCGCGGGCGCCCAGCTTCCCGGGGGTCAGCCGGGCGTGGGTGGCGACGGCGTCGGCGATGGTGAGCAGGTGGCTCATGGCGGGTCTCCTGGTGGTGCGGATCGGGGTCCGGGTTCCGTTCGTCGGTCCGGTTTGGTTAATTCGAACTCTGAATTCAGAGTTCGAATATAGTAGCGACAAGCCTCCCGTTCCGGCACACGCTTCGCGAGCGCGCCGACGAACGGAGAGCCTTGCGCCCCACGACCCAGGAGACACCATGGCCGCACCTTCCATCGGCGAACAATCCGCCGCCGCCGTCATTGCCCGCTTTCTCAAACAGCGCGGCGTCCAGCGCGTCTACGGCCTCTGCGGCGGCCACATCATGCCGCTGTGGATGCGCCTGGACGCGGAGGGCATACGCATCGTTGATGTGCGTGACGAGCGGGCGGCCGTCTACATGGCCCATGCCGAGGCACAGCTCACCGGTCGCCTGGGTGTGGCCCTGGTCACCGCCGGGCCGGGCGTGACCAACGCCATGACCGGGATCGCCAACGCCCACGTGGCCCGCGCCCCGGTGCTGGTCCTGTCGGGCCTGCCGCCCAGCGCCCAGGAAAACCGTGGCGCCCTGCAGGACATCGTGCACACCGACCTGGTCCGCAGCATCACACGCTATGCCCGCACGGTGCGCCACCCGGACCTGGTGCTGCAGGAGCTGACCGAGGCCAGCGCCCGCGCGCTGGGCGAGGCGGGTGAACCCGGCCCGGTCTACCTGGATTTCCCGGTCGACACGCTGCGGGCCGATGTCGCCAGCGCCGTGCTGCTGCCCGAGCATTTCAACCCCACGCCGTTGTCCCCGCCAGCGCCGGCCGCGTCGGCCGTCGAAGCGGCCACGGAGTTGCTGTGGTCGGCCAAACGCCCGCTGTTCATCTCGGGCCGAGGGGCGCAAGGCGCTGGCGAGGCGCTGAGCGCGCTGCTCACCCGCCTGGGCGCGCCCTACCTGGACACCGGCGAGAGCCGGGGCCTGGTGGGCGACGGGCATCCCAGCGTCGTGGCGGCCATGCGCGGTGCGGTGATGGGCCAGGCGGATCTGATCGTCACGGTGGGCCGCCGGCTCGATTTCCAGCTCGCCTACGGCTCGCCGGCCGTGTTCGGCGAGGCCCGTTTCCTGCGCATCGCCGACTGCGCCGCCGAGCTGCGCGACAACCGGCGGGGCGCGGTCGAACTGCTGGCGTCGCCACGCCTGGCGCTCGAAGCCATCCTGCAGGCCGCCGGCGACCGCGTGCCCGCCACCGACACCGCCTGGGCCCGCGGCCTGCGCGAGCAGCACCTGCAGCGTTCGGACAAGCTGCTCGCCACCATGCGTGAGGCGCCCGCCGGCAGCGATGGCCTGATGCACCCGAACCGCGTGCTGGCGGCCTTGCGCGACGTGCTGCCCGCCGACGCGGTGGTGGTGGCCGACGGCGGCGATTTCCTGAGCTTTGCCCGCGTCGGCCTGCCCGCGTCCACCTACCTGGACCCCGGCTCGCTGGGCTGCATCGGCGTCGGCACGCCTTTTGGCGTGGCCGCCAGCCTGGCCTGCCCGGAGCGCACGGTGGTGGTGGCCACCGGGGATGGCGCCTTTGGCTTCAACGCCATGGAGATCGACACCGCCGTGCGCCATGGCGCGCCGCTGTTGGTGGTGGTGGCGAACAACGGCTCCTGGGCCATCGAGGTCCGCGACCAGCAGGAAACCCATGGCAAGGTGGTGGGCACCCACCTGCAGTTCGCCGACCACGCGGCCATGGCGCGGGCCTTCGGCATGCATGCGGAACGGGTGACCCGGCCCGAGGACCTGCCGGGCGCGATGGCGCGTGCCATGGCCCACCGCCCGGCCTTGCTGGACGTGGTGGTCACGCCCGAGGCCGCGTCGTCCGATGCCAAGTCGGGCCTGGCCTGGGTGCCCGACCTGCAGCCCCTGGCGGCCTGGGACGAGGCCGAGCGCCACTGGCGCCAGGGCGCCTGAGCGGCACCGGGCGGGTGGTCCGCTAGGATGTGGCACATGAGGCCGCTGTTATCCGCTCCCAGCCTTGTGGACCAGGTCCACAAGGCCATCCTGTCCGACATTGCCGATGGCAAGCTGCCGCCGGGCGCCCGCATCATCCAGGAGCAGATCGCCCAGGAGCTGGGCGTGTCGCGCCAGCCGGTCCAGCAGGCCCTGACCCTGCTGCGCAACCAGGGCGTGCTGCGCGACGCGCCGGGCCGTGGCCTGCAGGTGGCCGAGCTGGACCTCGAGCACGTGCGGCACATGTACGACGTGCGTGCCGTCATCGAAGGCCTGGCCTTCCGCAAGGCGGCCCAGACCAATGCCGTGACCGCCCAGGCCAAGGGACCGGCCTTCATCCGTGCCGGGCGTCAGGCGGTGGCCAGCGGGTCGGTCAGCGCCATGATCGAGGCCGACATGGCTTTTCACGACTTCGTCTATGGCCTGTCGGGCAACCCGATGGTGGCGCCGTCGATGGAGACCCACTGGACCAACACGCAGCGGGTGATGGGCGAGGTGCTGATGCGCGACAACAAGCCGCGCGACATCTGGGACCAGCACGAAGCGCTGCTGCAGGCGATCGCGGCCGGTGACGGCGAGCGCGCCGAGCAGCTGGCCCGCCAGCATATCCAGGAGGCGGCCGATTTCATGATCGCGCGCCTGGGCCACGAAAAAACCGCGACCTGAGCCGCGGGGCGTGCCAGTTCAGCCGGCCGTGGCCAGGGTGTTGTCGCGGGCCAGGGCGATGGCCTCGGCCAGCACGGCGCGGTCGCCCACGTGGTTGGCCAGGATCAGCACCAGCTTGGCCAGCATCATGTCGGCCTGCTCGTCGCTGAGGTCGCGCTGGGCGTTGATGAGTTCGGCGTAGAACACGTCGGGGTCGGCGATGTGGGCTTCTCGTTGGAGTGGCATGGCGTGTCTCGTGGGGGGTCAGTGCAGGGCCAGCGCGCGCGCCAGCGCGGCCTGGGCCAGCGTGGCGTCGAAGGCGCGCCAGCGCGCGGCCACGTGCTGGTCGGGGCGGATGAGGTAGACGGTGCCGGGCTGGCCATCGTAGCGCTCGGTGAGCACACCTTCGCGGTCGATGATGTCTTGGCCCACTTCCAGCACCTGGGCGGTGACACCGCCCACCGTCACCGGTGCGGCGGGACCGAAGCTCAGCAGCACGAAGCCCTGGCCCAGCTGGTTGAGCAGCCAGGCCGCGCGGCCACCCCGTTCGATGGGAGCGTCGGCGCAATTCGTGCCGGGGCGCATCTGACCCTGGAAGCTGTCGCGGTCGGGCGTGTTGAGCGAGGACGCAAGGTAGGGCGTGGGCGTGGACAGGCGCCCGCTGTTGACCAGCGGACGCGCGAAGGGCTCGGTGCGGGCCAGCTCCAGCACCGCGTTGCGCAGGCGCAGCGAGCTGCGGCTCTTGGGCGTGATGAAGTCGGTGGCGCGGGTCGAGTGGCCGATGTTGTCGTCGGCCGCGAAGGCGCGCTCCTCGTGGTACGTGTCCAGCAGCGCCAGCGGGGCGTCGCCGGCCAGCACGGCCTGGAGTTTCCAGCCCAGGTTGTCGCAGTCCTGCACGCCCGTGTTGGCACCGCGTGCGCCGAACGGCGAGACCTGGTGGGCCGCGTCGCCGGTGAAGATCACGCGGCCGTGGCGGAACTGGTCGATGCGGCGGCAGGCGAACTGGTAGACCGACACCCATTCGAGTTCGAACTCGACGTCGGCGCCCAGCATGGCCTGGATGCGCGGGATCACGTTCTCTGGCTTTTTCTCTTCCACCGGGTCGGCGTCCCAGCCCAGCTGGAAGTCGATGCGCCAGACGTTGTCGCATTCCTTGTGCAGCAACACGCTCTGGTGGCGGTGGAAGGGCGGGTCGAACCAGAACCAGCGTTCGGTCGGGAAATCGGCCTTCATCACCACGTCGGCGATCAGGAAACGGTCCTGGAAGAACTGGCCCGTGAAATCGGCCCCGGTCATGCGCCGGGTGTCGCTGTTGGCGCCGTCGGCGGCCACCACCCACTGGGCTTCCATCTTGAAGATGCCGTCCGGCGTCTTCACCGTGAGGGTGGCGTGGTCGGCGTGCTGCTCGATGGCCAGCAGCTTGTGTTTCCAGCGCAGATCCACCAGCGGTGAGTCCACGCAGGCCTGCACCAGCCGCTCCTCCAGGTGGTACTGCTGGTAGTTGATCATGGCCGGCATCTTGTGCTGCGTCTCGGGCAGCAGGTCGAAGCCGTAGGCCAGCGTGTCGCGGAAGAAGACCTTGCCGACCTTCCACTGCACGCCGGCTTCGGCAAAGGCCTCCCCCACGCCCAGGCGGTCCCAGATCTCCAGTGGGCGCTTGGCGTAGCAGACGGCCCGCGAGCCCACGCTGACGGTGTTGTTGTCGTCGATGATGACCGTCGACACGCCCCGGTGGGCCAGGTCCAGCGCCTGGGTCAGGCCGATGGGGCCGGCGCCGATGATGAGCACCGGATGGCGCTGGGGCACGCCGCTGCGCTGCTCCCCGCTCTGCACGTAGGCGTATTCGGGGTAGGTGTAGGTCTTCTGCATCTGAGGGCCTCGATTCAGTCCAGCTTGACGCCGATCTTGGTGATGACGGCACCCCACTTCTCGCGCTCGGCCCGGGCGTAGCTGGCCATGTGCTCGGGCGTGCCCGGCAGGGTTTCCAGGCCCATGGCCTGCATGCGGGCCTTGACCACGGTCTGGCCCAGCGCCTGCTGCAGCGCGCTGGCGAACCGGGCCGTGGCCTCGGGCGGTGTGCCGGTCGGCACCACCAGGCCTTGCCAGGCGTAGCCCTCGAAGCCCTTGATGCCCTGCTCGCTCACCGTGGGCACGTCGGCCATGGTGGGCACACGCGCCGGGCTGGCCACCGCGATGGCCTTGAGCTTCTTGCCGCTGATGAAAGGGTAGGCGGTGGCACTGTCCAGCCACATGGCGGGGATCTGGCCACCCACCACGTCCTGCACGCCCGGGGCGGCGCCCTTGTAGGGCACATGGGTCAGGCGCAGGCCGCTTTGTTCGCGGAACAGCTCACCCACCAGGTGGTGCGGGCTGCCCAGACCGGCCGAGCCCCAGGCGACCGGCTCCTTCTGCGCCTTGGCCCAGGTGGTGAAGTCGTGCAGGTTGTTCGCCGGCACGGTGTTGGAGACCACCAGGAACATGGGGAAACGCACCAGCAGGCCCACCGGCTGGAAGTCCTTTTCGGCGTTGTAGGTGAGCTTGGTGAACAGCGTCGGGTTGGCGGCCAGGGTGGCGAAGTCGGCGGTGAACAGGACGTTGCCGAGGTCGCGCGAGCGGGCCGTGTAGTCGGCGGCGATGTTGGTGCCGGCACCGGGCTTGTTGGTCACGATGATGGTGCGGCCCAGCTGCTTGGACATGGCCTCGGCGATGACGCGGGCGACCACGTCGGAGCCGCCGCCAGCGGCGTAGCCCACCACCCATTCGATGGGTTTGTCCTGCGCCTGGCCCGCGAGTGTGGTGGCGCCCAGGGCCAGGGCCAGCAGGGATTGGATGAAGGTCTTGCGTTGCATGGTTGTGTCTCCGGGGTGGATGAAAAAGGAGGCTCAGCCTTCCAGTGCGAGCCACATCTGGCGGTCGCGCTCGGCCGTCCAGATGCGCGGGTCGGGGTATTGCGTGGCCTCGTCATAGGCGCGGGTCACGTCGAAGGGCATGCAGTGGTTGAAGATGACCCAGTGGCCGTACTTGGGTTGCAGGGCGGCGAAGGTCTGCTCGTAGACCTGGCGCAGGTCCCGGCCCGCTGCCGCTCCAGCCTGGACGCTGGCATAGAGGTCGCGGATGAAGTCGCGCGTGCCGGCCAGGCCGGCCTGCACCTGCTCGGGCGTCTGCAGCGCGGCGCCGCGGCCGGGCACCAGTTTTTCGGGCTTGAGCGCCGCGATGTTGTCCAGCGTCTGTGGCCAGTCCTTGAAGTAGGCGTCGCCCGCGTAGGGCGTGGCGTCGAACTCGACCAGGTCGCCGCTGAAGAGAATCTTCTCGGACGGAATCCAGACCACGGTGTCGCCCTTGGTGTGGCCTCGGCCCAACTGGATCAGCTGCACTTCGAGCTGGCCCAGCCAGAGGCTCATGCGGCCCTCGAAGGTCAGGGTGGGCCAGGTCAGGCCGGCGGGCACGCTCTCGACGTTGCGGAACAAGCGCGGGAAGCGGCCGATCTCGCTGTCCTTGTCGAACTGGCCGCGCTCGACCACCAGGTCGTAGGTGTCGCGGCTGGCGATGATCTGCTCGCCGCCTTCGGCCATGTAGGCCGACGCCCCCAGCACCCGCACCGCGTGGTAGTGGCTCATGACCACGTACTTGATGGGTTTGTCGGTCACCTCGCGGATGCGGCGGATCACGTCCTGCGCCATCACCGGCGTGGCCTGGGTGTCGATCACCATGACCGCGTCGTCGCCAATGATGATGCCGGTGTTGGGGTCGCCCTCGGCCGTGTAGGCGTAGGCGTGTTCGGACAGGCGGTCGAAGCTGACCGTCTTTTCCTCGAGATCGGCGGCGGACGCGAAGGTCTTGGTGTTCATGGTGGGCTTCATTCCAAAATTTGACTATGAATAAATCGTTCGTCTAAAACGAATTAACGGATGGTAGTGAGAAAATTCGATAATGGCAAATTCATTTGCATAGGTGTAAACCCGTAGAATGGCAGAATCGCTCACCACCCACCCCATGCACACCCCTTCCTCCCTCCCTTCACCGCCGCTGGCCGCCCGTGCCGAAGACTTCGACGGCGAGGCCGACAGCGGCGCCGGCCGTGGTCCCCGGGGCATACAGAGCATTGAGGTCGGCAGCCAGTTGCTGAAGGCGCTGGCGCGCTCGGGCCGGGCCATGGCCCTGAAGGACCTGGCCCGCGCGGCCGACCTGACGCCAGCCAAGTCGCACCCCTACCTGGTGAGTTTTTGCAAGGTGGGCCTGATCGAGCAGGACCCCTTGAGCGGCCACTACGGGCTGGGCCCGCTGGCCATGCAGCTGGGCCTGATCAGCCTGCAGCAGATCGACCCGGTGCGCCTGGTGATCGCCGAATTGCCGGGGCTGGCGCTGCGTCTGGGCAACACGGTGTCGGCGGCGGTCTGGGGCGCCACCGGGCCGGTGATCATCCGGGTGGAGGACGGTCCGACGCCGGTGCGGGTATCCATGCGTCACGGCATGCCTGCCTCGTTGCGCACGACGGGCACCGGCAAGGTGTTCGCGGCCTTCCGCGAGCGCGCCGAAATCGAGGCCGCGCTGGCCGAAGAGGGCTTGCCCGGTGCGCTGGACGAGCCCGCCTTCGCGGCCGAACTGGCCGACATCCGGCGCGAGCGCATGGCTCGGGTCAAGGACGAGCTGCTGGTGGGGCTCAGTGCCCTGGCCGTGCCGGTGTTCGATGGCTTCGGCCGGCTGGTGCTGGCCATTGCGGCCATCGGCCCGAGCGCCTTGCTCGACCTGCGCACCGACAGCCCGCAGGCGCGTTCGCTGCGCGAGGTCGGCAACATGCTCTCCCAGCGCCTGGGACATGTGGAGCCCGTTCAAGCCGGCTGAGCGCGGACGAAAAAAAGCCCCGCGGTGAGCGGGGCTTGAAGGGATCCCTGAAATCCTATTTCGAAGAGATCCGAGGAGACAACCAGAAAATCCGGTGTGCCGTGACGGTGGATCAGCGCTTCTTGGCGGCCGTGGTCTTGGCGGCGTTGACAGCGGTGGTGGTCACGGTGTTGAAGTTGGCTTCGGCCATTTCAGCGGCTTGCTTGACGGCTTTCTGCACCGACTCCATGGCGTTGTTGGCGGCGGACACGGCGCTCTTCATCACGGCCACGGCGGTTTCGGAACCGGCGGGGGCGTTCTTGGCGGCGTTGTCGACCAGGTTCATGAACTTGGCCTGGGCTTCGGCGGCCTGGGCTTCAGCGGCCTTGCCGAATTCGGCGGAGGTGCCCGAAGCGATGTCGAACAGGTGGCGGCTGTAGGCCACGGTCTTTTCGGCCAGGGGCTGGAACAGGCTGGCTTGCAGGGTCAGCAGTTCCTGGGCGTCTTTCACGCTCAGCACGGCCTGGGTGCTGTTGGCGGTCTCGGCCAGGGCGGCCTTGGTGGCTTGCACGTTCAGCTCAACCAGCTTCTCGACGCCTTCGAAGGCCTTCTGGGTCAGGCCGAACAGGGTTTCGACGTTGGCTTTTTGAGCGGCGATGATTTGTTCTGCGGTCAGCATGGTCAGGACTCCTGAGGATGGTTGCAAATGAAGGGGCAGAGCGGCTGGACCTGGAGGCCTATGCTGCGCTGCAACATGGTTTGAATTATAGGAAGCTGCCGCCGATTTGCAAGCGTTTTTTGTTGCATTGCAACATTTTCGACGGCAGGCTCTAAATCGGTCGGATTTCATGTTCCAGACACAATGTGTGCCGTGAAAGCCTTTTACGCCGACCATTTCGTGTTGCCCCTGCCAACAGGCCACCGCTTTCCCATGGGCAAATACGCGGCCTTGCGCGAGCTGATCACGACCGAGTTGCCCGATGTGGAACTGCTGCAAGCCCTGCCCGCCAGCGATGGCGAACTGGCCCTGGTGCACACCCCGGGCTATGTGGCCGCAGTGACCGAAGGCCACCTCAGCGCGGCCGCCCAGCGCGAGATCGGTTTCCCTTGGAGCCCGGCCATGGTCGAGCGCGCCCGGCGTTCTGTTGGCGCCACCGTGCAGGCGGCGCGGGCGGCGCTCGACGGTGGCGGCGTGGCGGCCAATCTGGCTGGCGGCACCCACCATGCGTACGCCGACAAGGGCAGCGGATTCTGTGTGTTCAACGACGCGGCCGTGGCGGCCCGGCTGTTGCAGGCCGAATGGGGCCGCCAGCACGCGCGCAGCGGCCGTCCTGGCCTGCAGGTGGCGGTGATCGACCTCGATGTGCACCAGGGCAATGGCACGGCCAGCATCTTCCGCCACGATCCGTCGGTGTTCACGCTGTCGCTGCACGGCGAGAAGAACTTTCCCTTCCGCAAGGAGGACAGCGACCTGGACGTGCCCCTGCCGGACGGCTGTGGGGACGACGAGTACCTGCACGCGCTGGACCGGGCACTGGACGAGCTGGACCGGCGGGTGCAGCCGGGCCTGGTGTTCTACCTGGCCGGCGCCGACCCCCACGAGGGCGACCGCCTGGGTCGCATGAAACTGAGCTACGACGGGCTGGAGGCGCGCGACCGCCGTGTCTTCGATTGGGCCTGGCAGCGGCGCGTGCCGCTGGCCATGAGCATGGCCGGCGGCTATGGCCGCGACATCGCCACCACGGTGCAGGTGCAACGCAACACCTGGCAGGTGGCGGTGCACTACGCGCGGCGCTGGCACAATCGCCGACCATGACCGCTTCCGTCCCCGCCAAGCCCCAGCCCCAGGCCCGCAGCGCCTACCGGGTGTTCCGCACCATCGGCACGCGCTGGATGGACAACGACATCTATGGCCACGTCAACAACGTCGTTTATTACAGCTGGTTCGACACGGCGGTCAATGGCTGGCTGATCGAGCAGGGCGCGCTGGACATCCATGCCGGCGAGGTCATTGGGCTGGTGATCGAAACCCAGTGCAACTACTTCGCCCCGCTGGCCTTTCCGCAAGACGTGCACGCCGGCCTGCGCGTGGCCCACCTGGGGCGCTCCAGCGTGCGCTACGAGGTGGGCCTGTTCGCCGCCGATGGCGAACTGTGCGCCGCCGCCGGCCATTTCATCCATGTGTATGTGGACCGTGCCACGCGCCGGCCCGTGCCCCTGCCTGAACGGCTCAAACAAACCCTGGAGACCGCCCTGTGTCCATGAACCCGCCCGCGGCCGGCACCCACGCCGCCATCGATCCGGCCAGCGTCGACGCGGCCATCACCAGCCGCATGTCGGTGCGCGCCTTCCTGCCCAGGCCGGTGCCGCGCGAGACCATCGCCCACCTGCTTGAAGTGGCCAGCCGCGCGCCCTCGGGCACCAACACCCAGCCCTGGAAGGTCTATGTGCTGCAGGGTGCCAGCCGCGACGGCCTGGTGGACAAGGTCTGCGCCGCGCACGATGCCGGCCGCGCCGACCCGGCCCTGGCCGCCGCCCGCAAGCCCGCCTACGACTACTACCCCACGAACTGGGTCAGCCCCTACATCGACCGCCGGCGCGAGAACGGCTGGGGCCTCTATGGCCTGCTGGGCATCACCAAGGGCGACAAGGACAAGATGCACGCCCAGCACCAGCGCAACTTCCGCTTCTTCGATGCGCCGGTGGGCATCATGGTCACCATCGACAAGGTGCTGGGGCGCGGCTCGCTGGTGGACTGTGGCATGTTCCTGCAGAACATCATGGTGGCCGCGCGTGGCCACGGCCTGGACACCTGTCCGCAGGCGGCCTGGGTCGACTACACCGACATCGTGCTGCCCCACATCGGCGCTGGCGAGGGCGAGATGCTGGTCTGCGGCATGTCGCTGGGCTATGCCGATCCGGACGACAAGGTCAACGGTTTCCACACGCCGCGCGAGACGGTGGCGTCGTTCACCCGTTGGCTGGACTGATTTCATTTTTTTCATCACAAGGAACACACCATGATCACCACCCCTTCCGGCCTGCAATACGACGACACCGTCACCGGCACCGGCGACGTGGCCAAGGCGGGCAAGCGCGTCACCGTGCACTACACCGGCTGGCTTTACAACGACGGCGTGTTGGGCGCCAAGTTCGACTCCAGCAAGGACCGCAACGACCCCTTCGTGTTCCCGCTGGGTGCCGGCCACGTCATCAAGGGCTGGGACGAGGGTGTGCAGGGCATGGCCGTGGGCGGCACGCGCCGCCTGGTCATCCCGGCGGACCTGGGCTACGGCGCACGCGGCGCGGGCGGTGTGATTCCGCCCAACGCCACGCTGCTGTTCGAGGTCGAACTGCTGGCGGCCTGAGCCCGCGGCGCCGACGGCGTCACAAGAAGAACAAGCCGACCCCGTAGGTCGGTCATTCCCATCTGGAGGAGACGATGCGTCAGATCCGTTGGCCGCTGTTGCTGGCTGCCCTGTGTTTGCCCGGCCTGGCCGGGGCGGCCGACTTCGACGGTGCCGCCCTGTCCCCTGTGTGGGGCCTGCCCTTCGCCGGTCTGCTGCTGTCGATTGCGGTGGCGCCGCTGCTGGCGCCGCTCTTCTGGCACCACCATTTCGGCAAGGTCTCGGCGGCGTGGGCATTGGCCTTTCTGCTGCCCTTCGCGGCCTGGGCCGGGGTCGGCGTGGCCTCGCAAAGCCTGGTCCATGCGCTGCTGGCCGAGTACATCCCCTTCGTCATCCTGCTGACCGCGCTGTTCACCGTTTCGGGGGGCATCTACATCCGCGGCAACCTGCATGGCAGCCCGGGACTCAACACCGCCATCCTGGGCCTGGGCGCGGTGCTGGCCAGCTTCATGGGCACCACGGGCGCGTCCATGCTCCTGATCCGGCCGTTGCTGCGCGCCAACGACAACCGCCGGCACAAGGCTCATGCCGTGGTCTTCTTCATCTTCATCGTCTCCAATGCCGGCGGCTCGCTCACCCCGCTGGGTGATCCACCGCTGTTCCTGGGCTTTCTCAAGGGGGTGGATTTCTTCTGGACCATCTCCCACATCTTTCCCGAGACCTTGTTCCTCGTGGGCGCGTTGCTGGCCATCTTCTTCGCGCTGGACAGCTGGTTCTACCACCGCCGAGACGAGTGCCTGCCAGCCGACCCGACGCCGGACACCCGCGGCATCGGTTTCGACGGCAGCGTCAATTTCCTGCTGCTGGGCGCCGTGGTCGGCCTGGTGCTGCTCAGCGGTTTCTGGAAGTCGGACGTATTGATCCACATCCACGGCACGGACGTCGGCCTGCCCGGCCTGGTGCGCGACGTCGGCCTGATCGGCGTCACCCTGCTGTCGCTCAAGCTCACGCCCACCCAGGTGCACGTGGACAACCAGTTTGCCTGGGCGCCCATGGCCGAGGTGGCCAAGCTGTTCGCCGGCATCTTCCTGACCATCATCCCCGTGATCGCCATGCTCAAGGCCGGCGCCAACGGACCGTTTGGTGCCGTCATCGCCGCCGTTACCCGGTCCGATGGCTCGCCCGACCCTGCAGCCTACTTCTGGGCCACCGGTGCCTTGAGCTCCTTCCTCGACAACGCCCCGACCTACCTGGTGTTCTTCAACACCGCCGGGGGCGACCCGCAGGTGCTCATGACCACCCTGGCTCCCACCCTGGCCGCGATCTCGGCCGGCGCGGTCTTCATGGGCGCCAACACCTACATCGGCAACGCCCCCAACCTCATGGTCAAGGCCATCGCCGAAGACCGCGGCGTTGGCATGCCCAGCTTCTTTGGCTACATGCTGTGGTCGGGCGCGGTGCTGATCCCGCTGTTCGCCCTCATCACCGTCATCTGGTTCCGCTGAACAGGTCTCCCACGATCACAAGGCTCTGACATGACCCGACCCGCCATCCTGGTAGCCCGCCCCGTCTTTCCGCAAGTGATCGAGCTGCTGCGACAGCACTTCGAGGTCGACCACCACGCGGGCGACAACGGCCTGCCGCCGGCCGAGCTGATCGCGCGCCTGCAGGGCAAGGTCGGCGCCCTGACCACGGGCAGTGAACGCATCGACGCGGCCCTGCTCGACGCCTGCCCGCAGCTGCGCATCGTGGCCAACATGGCGGTCGGCTTCAACAACTTCGACGTCCCGGCCATGAGCGCCCGGCGGGTCCTGGGCACCAACACCCCCGATGTGTTGACCGAGACCACGGCCGACTTCGGTTTCGCGCTGCTCATGGCCACCGCCCGGCGCGTCACCGAAAGCGAACATTTCCTGCGTGCCGGCCTGTGGACACAGTGGCGCTACGACATGTTTGCCGGCGCCGAGGTCCACGGCAGCACGCTGGGCATCCTGGGCATGGGCCGCATCGGCCAGGGCATCGCCCGGCGCGGCGCCCATGGTTTTGGCATGAAGGTGATCTACCACAACCGCTCGCGCCTCTCCCCCGAGCTGGAGGCCGGCTGTGGGGCACGCTACGTCGACAAGGCCGAGCTGCTCGCCCAGGCCGACCACCTGGTGCTGGTGCTGCCCTACAGCGCCAGCTCGCACCACGCCATCGGTGCGGCCGAGATCGCGCAGATGAAGCCCACGGCCACGCTGATCAACATCGCCCGCGGCGGCATCGTGGACGACGCCGCCCTGGCCGTGGCCCTGCGCGAACGCCGCATTGCCGCCGCCGGCCTGGACGTGTTCGAAGGCGAACCCACCGTCCACCCCGATCTGCTGACCGTGCCCAACGTGGTGCTGACCCCCCACATCGCCAGCGCCACCGTGGCCACCCGGCTGGCCATGGCGCGCCTGGCGGCCGACAACCTGGTCAGCTATCTCACCCGGGGCCAGGCCCTGACGCCGGTCAACCCGCAGGCGCTGGCCCCGTAAAACCCTTTGTGGCGGACGTTTTTGGGAACCTTTCCCTTAGCACTCGCTCTCAGGGAGTGCTAATATTTGAACTGTCCCAAGAGGACATGCCATAGAAAGGTGTGGAAATGACCGTTTCTGCCAATCCGAGCCTGAACACCAACGCCGTCGCGCTGAGCAAGCCCTGGGCCACTGCCCTGGTGTTGCCGCCCCTGGGCAACCTGGACGCCTACATTTCGGCCGTCAACCGCCTGCCCATGCTCACGCTGCAAGAGGAGCAGACCTACGCCCGCCAGCTCAAGGACGAGAACAACCTGGAAGCCGCTGGCAAGCTGGTGATGTCGCACCTGCGCCTGGTGGTGTCGGTGTCGCGCCAGTACCTGGGCTACGGCCTGCCCCATGGCGACCTGATCCAGGAGGGCAACGTGGGCCTGATGAAGGCCGTCAAGCGCTTCGATCCCGAACAGGGCGTGCGCTTGGTCAGCTACGCGCTGCACTGGATCAAGGCCGAGATCCACGAATACATCCTGAAGAACTGGCGCATGGTCAAGGTGGCCACCACCAAGGCGCAGCGCAAGCTGTTCTTCAACCTGCGCTCCATGAAGCAGGGCTTCAAGACCGACGCCGCCGAGGCCGACCTGGCCACCCACCGCGAAACGCTCAACGAGAGCGAAATCGGTGTGGTGGCGCGTGAGCTGAACGTCAAGCGCGAAGAAGTGATGGAAATGGAACGTCGGTTGTCGGGCGGTGACGTGGTGCTGGACCCCACGCCCAACGACGACGGCGAGGAAGCCTACGGCCCCATCGCCTACCTGTCGGACGCCACCCACGAGCCCACCGCCGTGCTGGAAAACCAGCACCGCGACCGCCTGGCCACGGACGGCATCGCCCACGCGATGTCGCAGCTGGACGACCGTTCGCGCCGCATCGTGGCGGAACGCTGGCTCAAGGTCAACGACGACGGGTCGGGCGGCATGACGCTGCACGAACTGGCGGCCGAGTACGGCGTCAGCGCCGAGCGGGTGCGCCAGATCGAGGTGGCGGCCATGAAGAAGATGCGCGCAGCGCTGGCCGAATACGCCTGAAGCGGGTTGCCGTTCCATGAAAAAGGCCACGCACCGCGTGGCCTTTTTGCTGGGCGCGCAGGCCTCAGCCCTCGCGGCGCAGTGCCGGGAACAGGATGATGTCGCGGATGCTGGCGCTGTCGGTCAGCAGCATCATCAGTCGGTCGATGCCGATGCCACAACCGCCGGCGGGCGGCATGCCGTGTTCCAGCGCGCGGATGTAGTCGGCGTCGTAGAACATGGCCTCGTCATCGCCGCCGTCCTTGGCCGTCACCTGGGCCTGGAAGCGGGCGGCCTGGTCCTCGGCGTCGTTGAGCTCCGAGAAGCCGTTGCCGAACTCGCGGCCGGTGATGTAGAGCTCGAAGCGTTCGGTCACCTCGGGGCGGTCGTCGTTGGCGCGGGCCAGCGGCGAAATTTCCGTCGGGTGTTCCATGATGAAGGTCGGCTGCCAGAGTTTTTCCTCCACCGTCTCCTCGAAGTACATCACCTGCAGGCTGGCCAGGCTGCGGGTGGACAGCTTGTCCTTTTCCTCGTTTTTCCCCAGCTTGCGCAGCTCGTTGATCAGCCAGCTGCGGCTGTCCACGTGGTCGCCCGCTTCGGTGTGCTTGAGGATGGCTTCGCGTATGGTCAGGCGGGCGAAGGGCTGGGTCAGGTCCACCGGCTGGCCCTGGTAGCTCAGCTGCTGGGTGCCGCAGGTGCGCTGGGCCACGTCGCGGATCAGCGCCTCGGTGTAGTCCATCAGGTCGCGGTAGTTCCAGTAGGCCGCGTAGAACTCCATCATGGTGAACTCGGGGTTGTGGCGCACCGAGATGCCTTCGTTGCGGAAGTTTCGGTTGATCTCGAACACGCGCTCGAAGCCGCCCACGATCAGGCGCTTGAGGTAGAGCTCGGGCGCGATGCGCAGGAACATCTGCTGGTCCAGCGCGTTGTGGTGGGTCTCGAAGGGCTTGGCGTTGGCACCGCCGGGAATGGGGTGCAGCATGGGCGTTTCCACCTCCAGGAAGCCGTGCTGGACCATGAACTCGCGCAGGTGGGTGACACCCTGGCTGCGCGCCATGAAGCGCTTGCGGGTGGTCTCGTCGGTCATCAGGTCGACGTAGCGCTGGCGGTACTTGACCTCCTGGTCGTGCACGCCGTGGAACTTGTCGGGCATGGGGCGCAGGCTCTTGGTGAGCAGGCGCACGCTGTCGGCCTGGATGGTCAGTTCCCCGGTGCGGGTCTTGAAGACCGTGCCCTCGGCGGCCACGATGTCGCCCAGGTCCCAGTGCTTGAAGGCGGCGTGGGCTTCCTCGCCCACGCTGTCGTTGCCCAGGTAGATCTGGATGCGGCCGGCCGAGGGGCCGAAGGAGGCGTCCTGCAGGGTGGCGAAGCTGGCCTTGCCCATCACCCGCTTGAGCATCATGCGCCCGGCCACGCTGGCGCGCACCTTGAGTGGCTCCAGTTCTTCCTTGCCCATGGCGTCATAGCGCTCGAACAGGTCCTGCGCCCGGTCGGCCGGCTTGAAGTCGTTGGGGAAGGCGGGCGCGCCGCCGGCCTGCTGCTGCTCGCGCAGCGCCTTGAGTTTCTCGCGACGCTCGGCGATCAACTGGTTGTCTTCGGCGACGGCGGTGTGGGAGTGAGCGGCAGGGGTGTTCATGTTGGCAATGAAAAAAGGGCTGCGCACCGCTGTGCGCAACCCTCTATTCTAGTTTTTTGCTGCAAACCTATTCGACGTGCAGTTGGCCGCCGCGCCGGGCCGCCCCAAGCAAGGCCGGCCCCCCCTGGGGGGCAGCGACCCGCGCAGCGGCGGAGCGTGGGGGCGCTATGTCATTCACCAAGGTACGCGGCTCTCACCTTGGGGTCGTCCAGCATGTCCTTGCCGATGCCGTTCATGGTGATCTCGCCCGAGTCCATGACGTAGCCGCGGTCGGCGATCTGCAGGGCGCGGCGGGCGTTCTGCTCCACCAGCAGGATGGTCACCCCCTGGGCAGCGACGTCGCGCACGACCTCGAAGATCTTGTCGACCATGATGGGCGACAGGCCCATGGAGGGCTCGTCGAGCAGCAGCACCTTGGGCTGGCTCATCAGCGCGCGGCCCATGGCCAGCATCTGCTGTTCGCCGCCCGACATGGTGCCGGCCAGCTGGTCCTTGCGCTCGCGCAGGCGCGGGAAGATGGTGAACATGCGCTCGATGTCGGCGGCGATGCCGGCCTTGTCGGAGCGGATGTAGGCGCCCATCTGCAGGTTTTCAGTGATGGTCATGCGGGTGAACACACCGCGGCCTTCGGGCACCATGACCAGGCCTTCGCGCACCAGGTCCCAGGAGCCCTTGCCCTTGATGCTCTTGCCCAGGTATTCGATGTCGCCACCTTCCATGGCCAGGGTGCCGGTGACCGCCTTCATGGTGGTGGTTTTGCCGGCGCCGTTGGAGCCGATCAGGGTCACGAGTTCTTTCTCGCGCACTTCCAGGTCGACGCCCTTGACGGCCTTGATGCCGCCGTACGCGACCTTCAGGCCGCTGACTTTGAGTAGGGTTTGTGCCATGTTCTTCTCGCTCAATGTCCGCCGGTGCCCAGGTAGGCTTCAATGACTTTGGGGTTCTTCTGCACTTCGGCCGGGGTGCCGCTGGCCAGTTGTTTGCCGTAGTCGAGCACGGTCAGGCGGTCGCACAGGCCCATCACCAGCTTGACGTCGTGTTCGATCAGC
This sequence comes from Hydrogenophaga sp. OTU3427, assembly GCF_038440225.1. Lineage (NCBI taxonomy): Bacteria > Pseudomonadati > Pseudomonadota > Betaproteobacteria > Burkholderiales > Comamonadaceae > Hydrogenophaga > Hydrogenophaga sp. OTU3427. The sequence continues at coordinate 157,746 of NZ_JASATI010000001.1, forward strand.
AGGATGGTGCGTTTGTCGTTGCGGATGCGGTCGATCAGCTCGCGCAGCAGCACCTTTTCGGTGGCGTTCATGCCGGCGGCAGGTTCGTCCAGCGCAATCAGCTGCGGGTCGGTCGCCAGGGCGCGGGCGATTTCCAGGCGGCGCTGGTCGCCGTAGCTCAGGGTGCGGGCCTTGTAGTCGGCGTATTTGGCGATGCCCACGTACTCCAGCAGCTCCATGGCACGGTCGGCAATCGCTTTTTCCTCGGCCTTGAAGCCGGGGGTGCGCAGCACGGCGCCGATCAGGCCCGAGTGGGTGCGCACGTGGCGGCCGACCATCACGTTTTCCAGCGCCGTCATCTCGGCGAACAGGCGGATGTTCTGGAAGGTGCGGGCGATGCCCGCTTTCGCGACCTCGTGCACCGCGCTGGGGGTGTAGGGCTTGCCGGCCAGCTCGAAGGTGCCGCTGTCGGGCGTGTACAGCCCCGTCAGCACGTTGAAGAAGGTGGTCTTGCCGGCGCCGTTGGGGCCGATCAGGCCGTAGACCTGGCCGCGCTGGATCTCGATGCCGACGTCGCTCAGGGCCTGCAGGCCGCCGAAACGCTTGGAGACGCCGGCCACTTTCAGAATGGTGTCTGTCATGCTTGTGCCTTGTTCTGTTGCACGTCTTATTTGCTGAGCGATTTGCCGTGTTCCGGTGCGGGCCACAGGCCCCGTGGACGCAGCAGCATGATGATGATCATGGCCAGGGCCACCAGCAGCTGGCGCAGGATTTCGGGGGCCAGGCGGCCGTCGGTCAGGGCCTGCAGCGGCGTGGCCACGTGGCGCAGCACCTCGGGCAGGCCGGCCAGCAGCAGCGCGCCCAGGATCACGCCGGGGATGTGGCCGATTCCGCCCAGCACCACCATGGCGACGATCATGACCGACTCCATCAGCGAGAAGGACTCGGGCGACACAAAGCCCTGGAAGGACGCGAACAGCACGCCCGAGAGGCCGCCGAAGGAGGCGCCCATGCCGAAGGCCAGCAGCTTGAGGTTGCGGGTGTTCAGGCCCATGGCCTTGGCGGCGATCTCGTCTTCGCGCACGGCCATCCAGGCGCGCCCGATGCGCGAGCGCTCCAAGCGGTAGCAGATGATGACCGACAGCACGACCAGGAACAGGAACAGGTAGTAGTAGAGCGTGACCGGCTGGATGGTGAAGTCGCCGATCACCAGGCGTTTGCCCAGGTTGACGCCGAAGATGGAGATGGAGTCGATCTGGCTCAGGCCCTTGGGTCCGTTGGTGATGTTCACCGGGCGGTCCATGTTGAGCATGAAGATGCGGATGATTTCACCGAAGCCCAGTGTCACGATGGCCAGGTAGTCGCCGCGCAGCTTGAGGGTGGGTGCCCCCAGGATGACGCCGACCACGCCGGCCACCACCGCCGCGAAGATCATCAGCAGCCAGATGTTGTAGTGCAGGCCGTTGGGGAAGGCGGTCTTGATGGCCGGGAAGGCATCGGCCAGGTGGGGCGAGCCCAGCAGACCCATGATGTAGGCGCCGACCGCGAAGAAGGCGACGTAGCCCAGGTCGAGCAGGCCGGCGTAACCGACCACGATGTTCAGGCCCAGCGCCAGCAGCACGAACAGCAGCGCCATGTCGATGATGCGCACCCAGGCGTTGCCGAAGGTCTGCAGGAACAGCGGCAGCACCAGCAGGGCCACGGCCGCGATCAGGAAGGTGAAGAGCTTGCCTTGTTTCGAATTCATCATGATGTGATTTCCTTCTGGTTCAGGCGCGGTCGGCCACACGTTCGCCCAGCAGGCCCGAGGGGCGCAGGGTGAGGACGACGGCCAGCACGATGAAGGCGAAGATGTCGGTGTACTGGCTGCCCAGGAAACCGCCCGTGAGCTGGCCCAGGTAGCCGGCGCCCAGCGATTCGATCAGGCCCAGCGAGATGCCGCCGACCACCGCGCCGGCCAGGTTGCCGATGCCGCCGAAGACCGCCGCCACGAAGGCCTTGAGACCAGGCATGAAGCCCATGGAGTGTTGCACGGTGCCGTAATTGGCGGCCCACATGACGCCGGCGATGGCGGCCAGCATGGCGCCGATGATGAAGGTGGCCGAGATCACCATGTCGGGCTTGATGCCCATCAGGCCCGCCACGCGCGGGTTTTCGGCGGTGGCCCGCATGGCGCGGCCCAGGTTGGTCTTGTTGACCATGTACATCAGGCCGGCCAGCACCACGGCGGTGGTGCCCAGGATGAAGACCTGCGTGACCGAGATCACCGCACCGCCCAGGTGCAGGGGCTCGGTCGGCAGCATGGACGGGTAGGACTTGGGGTTGGGCTTCCAGATGATCATGGCCAGTGTCTGCAGCAGGATGGACATGCCCATCGCGGTGATCAGCGGTGCCAGCCGTGGCGAGTTGCGCAGCGGCCGGTAGGCCAGCTTTTCGATGGTGTAGTTGAGCAGCGCGCACACGACCATGGCGATCAGCAGCGCCAGCAGCAGGATCAGCCAGCCGGGCGCGCCGGGCATGGACTCGCGCATGCCGACGATGATGGTCCAGCTGGTGAGTGCGCCCACCATCAGCACATCGCCGTGGGCAAAGTTGATGAGGCCGATGATGCCGTACACCATGGTGTAGCCCAGGGCCACCAGCGCGTACATACTGCCGAGAACCAGACCATTGATGATCTGCTGCAGCAAGGTTTCCATTCAGGTTTCTCCGGTGTGGACAGAAAACATGGGGTTCGTGACCCCAAGCCTGGTGAGGTAGCAAAAAACCCGCCAGCCGGCTTCGGGGCTTTGGGCGCCCGGTACCGCTGCGGGTGAGAGTGGGCGGGATTGTAGTGATCTGTTACCGGTCGCCCTATGCGTGTATGCCCCTAGAAGTCCGGGTTAACCCGTAATTTTGGAGGTTTTCACCTAGGTCCTGATGCAAATTGCGTCGATCATTAGTTTTTTGAATACTGGAGCTCAGCCTCCACCCCGGGCCTGCGCGTTGCGCTCGGCCAACTGGCGCAGTTTTTCGGCGATCCGTATCTCCAGCCCGCGTTCGACCGGCCGGTAGAAGCCCGGCGGCGCCATGCCCTCGGGCAGGTAGGTCTCGCCAGCGGCAAAGCCATCGGCCTCGTCGTGGGCGTAGCGGTAGCCCTGGCCGTGGTTCAGGTCCTTCATCAGTTGGGTGGGCGCATTGCGCAGGTGCATGGGCACCGGCCGGCTGCCGTCCTTCTTGACGAGGGCCTTGGCCTCGTTGTAGGCCTTGTAGACCGCGTTGGACTTGGGCGCCACGGCCAGGTAGACCACACATTCGGCCAGGGCCAGTTCGCCCTCGGGGCTGCCCAGGCGCTCGTAGACCTCGGCCGCGTCCAGGCTCATCCGCAGGGCGCGCGGATCGGCCAGGCCGATGTCCTCGGCCGCCATGCGCACCAGGCGCCGGGCCATGTAGCGCGGATCGGCGCCCCCGTCGAGCATGCGCACCAGCCAGTAGAGGGCGGCGTCGGGGTCGGAGCCGCGCACGCTTTTGTGCAGGGCGGAGATGGTGTCGTAGAACTGGTCGCCACCCTTGTCGTAGCGGCGCAGGCGTTCGCCCAGCACCTTGAGCAGCCAGTCGTCGGTGATCTCGGGTTGGCGTTGCACGCGTGCCGCCACCGCCAACGTCTCCAGCGTGCCCAGCAGGCGGCGCGCATCACCATCCGCGTAGGCCAGCAGGCGCTGCTCGGCCTCGGCCTGCAGGGGCGGCACGGCGTCGATGGCGCGTGCCTGGGTCACGATCTGGCGCAGGTCGTCCTCGGTCAGCGGCTGCAGCACGTAGACGGCGGCGCGCGAGAGCAGGGCGCTGTTGACCTCGAAGGAGGGGTTTTCGGTGGTGGCGCCGATGAAGGTGAACAGCCCGCTTTCCACATGCGGCAGAAAGGCGTCCTGCTGGCTCTTGTTGAAGCGGTGCACCTCGTCCACGAACACGATGGTGCGGCGCTGCTCCAGGCCGTCACGCGCCAACAGGGCCTGCTCGACGGCTTCGCGGATGTCCTTCACGCCCCCCAGCACGGCGCTGATGGCGATGAACCGGGCGTCGAAGGCATCGGCCATCAGGCGGGCGATGGTGGTCTTGCCCACCCCCGGCGGCCCCCAGAGGATGCAGCTGTGAGGCTGACCCGACTCGAAGGCGATGCGCAGCGGCATGCCCTCGCCCAGCAGGTGCTGCTGGCCCACCACCTCCCCCAGCGTGCGGGGGCGCAGGCGTTCGGGCAGGGGGGCGTGAGCGTGTGGCGGCATGCGTGTCAGGGGCGTTGGGTGTGGGCAGGCACCATTGTGGCGCAGCCCACAGGGGCATTCGGGGCGGTGGCTTAGGATGTGGGATGGCCGCGCGGTGGTGCGTGGCGCAAACCGGAGATGAGGATGGTGTTGCGTGTGGTCAGGCTGGGCAGCCCCCGGGCGCCCGATGAGGGGACCCGCATCGGCACGGTGCGGCGCCCGCCGCGTGGTGTGCCCAAGGCGGCCTACGCGTCGCAGGACTGGTTCGATGTCTGGTTCCCCAACCTCGCGCCCAGCGCCGAGACCATGAAGCTGGGGCAGGCGGCGCAGACGCCCGCCCAGTGGGCCGCCTTCGCACGGCGCTACCGGGCCGAGATGGCCGCGCCCGAGCACAGCCACGCGTTGCAGTTGCTGGCCACGCTGTCGCGGCAGGCGAATCTGTCGGTGGGCTGTTATTGCGAGGACGAGGCCCGCTGCCACCGCTCGGTCCTGCGGGTGTTGTTGCAGGACAAGGGCGCCGTGCTGGCGCCGCCCGCGCCCGGGCAGGACGGGGAGTGATGCCAGCGTGACCGATACCGTGTTGCCCCGGCGCTTGACGCCCCGCGCCCGCCGCGTCGTGCAGGCCGTGTTGTACGAAACCCTGGCGGTGTTGCTTGTCACGCCGGCCCTGATGTGGCTGTTCCAGCGCTCGCCCGGCTCGGCACTGGGCCTGAGTGTGGCCATGTCGGCCGTGGCCCTGGCTTGGAACTACGGCTTCAACTTCATGTTCGAGCGCTGGGAGGCCGTCCAGGCCGTGCGCGGCCGTTCGCTGGCGCGCCGGGTGGCCCATGGCATCGGATTTGAAGGCGGGCTGGTCCTGTGGCTGGTGCCCCTGATGGCCTGGTGGCTGGATATCTCCTTGTGGCACGCCTTCGTGGCGGACCTGGGCATACTGGCGTTTTTCCTCGTCTACACCGTGGTCTTCACGTGGGTGTTCGACCGCGTGTTTGGCCTGCCCGAGTCGGCCGCCGCGCCGCGCGCCGATTGAGCCCATTGACCGCCATGGCCGATATCACCGTCTATCACATCCCGGTCTGCCCCTTCTGCCAGCGCCTGGAGATCCTGCTGGCGCTCAAGGGCTTGCCCGACCGCGTGCGCTTCGTGGTCATCGACATCACCCAGCCCCGCCCCGAGTGGCTGCTGGCCAAGACCCGTGGCACCACCGCGCTGCCGGTGCTTGAGACCGCCGATGGGCGCATCCTCAAGGAAAGCCTGGTCATCCTGCAGTACCTGGAAGACCTGTTCCCCGAGCCCGCCGTGGCGCAGCGCGACCCCTACCGCCGCGCGGTCGAGGGCATGTTGTGCCGCCTGGAGGGCGACTTCGTCAGCCAGGGCTACAGCTATGTGATGAACCAGGACCCGGCGCGGCGCGAGGCCTTGCGCGAAGCCATGCTGCGGCAGTACGCCCGGCTCGACGACTTCCTGCGGCAGCACGCGCCCGACAGCACCTACCTGTTCGAGGACTTCGGTTGGGCCGAGGTGGTTTTCACGCCCTTCTTCATGCGCTTCTGGTTCCTCGATTACTACGAGGATTTCGAGTTGCCCGACGAACCGGCGTACGCGCGTGCGCGCCGCTGGCGCGAGGCCTGCCTGGCCCATTCGTCTGCCCAGCAGGTCAGCCGGGAGGAGATCGTCAAGCTCTACCACGACTACGCCCACGGCGCGGGCAACGGCGGCCTGCTGCCCGGGCGCACACGTTCGTCGTTCGCCTTCGAGCCCGACTGGCGCGTCCGCCCCTGGCCGCCGCGCAACAAATACGAACACCACGCCACCGACGCCGAACTGGGGCTGCTGGCATGACACAGGACCTGTTTCGCGCCGACAGCTACCTGCAGCGGTGCAGCGCCCAGGTGCTGGCTGTGAGCGACATCGGCGTGGTGCTGGACCGCACGGTGTTCTACCCGCTGGGCGGGGGCCAGGCCGGTGACGCCGGGCAACTGTTGCTGGACGACGGCAGTGTGCTGACCGTGGCCGACACCCGCAAGGCCAAGGACGCCGAAGGCCGGCCCACGGCCGACATCTTGCACGTGCCGGCACCCGGCCAGCAGGCGCTGCTGGCCCGGTTGCGGCCGGGCACGGCGGTGACGGCGCAGATCGACTGGCCGCGCCGCCTGCGCCTGATGCGTTTTCACACCACCACCCACCTGCTGTGCCACCTGGTCGCGCAGCCGGTGGACGGCTGCTCCATCACGCCGGATTACGCGCGGCTGGACTTCCACATGACCGACCCGCTGGACAAGGACGCGCTGACCCAGGGCATCGCCGCCCTGGTGGCCGCCGCCCACCCGGTGGCGGTGGGTGCCATCAGCGACGCTGAGCTGGACGCCAACCCCGCACTGGTGAAAAGCATGAGCGTGTCGCCGCCGCGCGGCAGCGGGGTGGTGCGCACCATCCGCATCGGTGACCAGGACCTGATCGACCTGCAACCGTGTGGCGGCACCCACGTGACCAACACCGCCGAGATCGGCGCCGTGGTGGTGACCAAGCTCGAAAAGAAAAGCGCCATGACGCGGCGCGTGGTACTGGGGTTCGCGTGAGGCACGCCGCCTGGTGCCTGCTGGCGGCGCTGGTGTTCCCCGTGGTGGCACACACCCAGCCGGCCCAACCTATCCCAGCCGACATCCACCTGGTGTGGATGGGCGGCGACGACTGTCCGCCCTGCAAAGCCTGGCGCACGGCCGAGCTGCCCCAGTTGTTGGCGGCCGAAGAATTCAAGGGTGTGCGCTTCAGCTACGTGGTCAAACCGATTCGCGCGTCCGTGCCGCCTGCGGCGCAACTGCCGTCCGAGGTCCGGCCGCTCAAGGACGCGCTGGACCGCGCCAGCGGCGGGCGCAGCGGATCGCCGCAGGCCGCCCTGGTGGTCAACGGCCAGGTCTACGACTACTACGTCAGCGTCCGTTCGGCCGAAACGGTGCTGGAGATGATCGGCGCCGTGCGCGGCGAGTGGCGCTACCCGCTGCCGCGCTGCCTGCAGATGGCGGCCAAGGGCCGCCAATGTGCGCAGCCGGTGCCCTGAAGGCGCACGCTCTTATTGCCGGACCACGTCCACGCCGGCCGGCGGCGTGAAGCGGAAACGCTCGGCCGCGATGCGGCCATTCACGTCCATGGCGCCAAAACGCAGCACCGAACGCTGGCCGAAGCTGTCCAGCATGTCCAGCACCGCGAGCTGACCCTGCTTGAAGCCCAGCTGCACCGACTGCAGCTGCGCGTCGCGGCCCCGGGGCGTGGCCAACACCCATTCCAGGCCGTCGCGGTCGGGCGCGTTGGACAGGGTGAACACGGCCGACAAGGCCTTGAGGTCGGGGGCCGAGGCGATCAGCGCGGCCGGCGTGTTGCCCAGCACTTCGGCCTGCTTGCGCGCCGCCACCTGATTGAGGTCGACATCGTGCAACCACAGCGTCTGGCCGTCGGCCACGATCAGTTGCTCAAAGGGCTTGGTGTACTGAAAGCGGAAACGGTCCGGGCGGAGGAATTCGAAGCTGCCGCTGGAGGTCTTGCTGCGCGCCACGGTCTCGCCCTGGCGCAGCGGTGATGTGACGGTTTGCGTGAAGCTGGTCTGGCCGCTCTGGGTGCCACGCAGGAACTGCTCCAGCGCCTGCAGGCCATCGGCACGGACGGCGCCACACAGCAAGGCCAAGCCGAGCACGGAAGATTTCAACAGGAGATGCATGTGTGTCTGAGTGCCAGGCGGCGCCATGGGTTCCCTGGCGTGACCGCCTGTTTCAATCGTCGTTGCCGCCACGGGCCGCCACCAGGATGTCGCGCTGGCCGCTGCTGGTCAGTGCGCTCACCAGGCCGGCCTTCTCCATGTCTTCGAGCAGGCGGGCCGAGCGGTTGTAGCCGATCTTGAGCTTGCGCTGCACGTAGGAGATGCTGGCCTTGCGGTCTTGCAGCACCACGGCCACGGCCTGGTCGTACATCGGGTCTTTTTCACCACCGCTGTCGCCGCCGCCGCCGCCTTCGCCGAAGAGGTCACCGCCTTCGCCCTCCGTGGCGCCGCCGTCGAGCAGGCCGTCCACGTAGTTGGGTTCGCCGCCTTGCTCCTTGAGGTAGGCCACCACGCGGTGCACCTCATCGTCGCTGACGAAGGCGCCGTGCACCCGCACCGGGAAACCGGTGCCGCTGGGCATGTAGAGCATGTCGCCCATGCCCAGCAGGGCCTCGGCGCCCATCTGGTCGAGGATGGTGCGGCTGTCGATCTTGCTGCTGACCTGGAAGGACAGGCGGGTCGGGATGTTGGCCTTGATCAGGCCCGTGATCACGTCCACGCTGGGTCGCTGGGTGGCCAGCACCAGGTGGATGCCGGCGGCGCGGGCCTTTTGCGCCAGGCGGGCGATCAGCTCCTCGATCTTCTTGCCCACCACCATCATCAGGTCGGCCAGCTCGTCGATCACCACCACGATGTAGGGCAGGCGTTCCAGCGGCTCGGGTTGCTCGGGCGTGAGGCTGAACGGGTTGCCGATGTGTTCGCCGCGCGCCGTGGCCTCGTCGATCTTGGTGTTGAAGCCGGCCAGGTTGCGCACGCCCATCTTGCTCATGAGCTTGTAGCGCTTCTCCATCTCGCCCACGCACCAGTTCAGGCCGTGCGCGGCCTGCTTCATGTCGGTGACCACCGGGGCCAGCAGGTGCGGGATGCCCTCGTAGACGCTCATTTCCAGCATCTTGGGGTCGATCAGCAGCAGGCGCACGTCCTTGGCGTCGGCCTTGTAGAGCAGGCTCAAGATCATGGCGTTGATGCCCACCGACTTGCCCGAACCGGTGGTGCCGGCCACCAGGCAGTGGGGCATCTTGGCAAGATCGGCCACCACCGGCTGGCCGCCGATGTCCTTGCCCAGGCCCATGGTCAGCAGGCTTTTGGCTTCGTGGTAGACCTGCGAGCCCAGGATTTCGCTGAGCTTGATCATCTGGCGCTTGGCGTTGGGCAGTTCCAGCGCCATCAGGTTCTTGCCGGGGATGGTTTCGATCACGCGGATGGACACCAGCGACAGCGAGCGCGCCAGATCGCGCGCCAGGTTGACCACTTGCGAGCCCTTGACGCCGGTGGCGGGTTCGATCTCGTAGCGGGTGATCACCGGCCCGGGCGCGGCTGCGACCACCCGCACCTCGACGCCGAAGTCCTTGAGTTTCTTCTCGATCAGGCGGCTGGTCATCTCCAGCGTCTCGGGTGTCACCGTGCTCTGCTGGCCGGGCGGCGCGTCCAGCAGGTCGACCTGCGGCAGCTTGCTGTCGGGCATCTCGGTGAACAGGGGCTTCTGGCGCTCCTTGATGACCCGTTCGCTCTTGGGTACCTCGACCAGCACCGGCTCGATGATGCGCACCGGCGGCGTGGGGTGTTCCTTGATCTCGACGCGGGCTTCCTCCACCACCTCCTCGCGTGCCTTGGCGGCCTGCTCGCCGATGCGCAGGTCCTCGGTGGCCTCGCGTTTCTCGCGCCGGGCGTCGAACCACTGGTCCAGGCGCTCGCCTATGCGTTCGGCCCAGTGGCCCCAGGCGAAGCGGAAGGCCCAGCCCGAGGCCAGCACGATCAGCGCCAGTGCCAGCAGGGTGCTGCCGGTGAAGCCCAGCCAGCGCGTGGCCAGCGGGCCCAGGCTGGCGCCCAGCACGCCGCCGGCATGGCCGGGCAGCAGGGGTTCGAGGCGGTACAGGCGCGCCCATTCCAGCACCGTGCTGGCGGCCAGCAGCACCAGCAGGGCCAGCCAGAAGGCGGCGCGTTGTGCCTGTGGCCGCTGCCACCAGGCCGGGGGCATCAGGCCGGGACGGCTGTCGTCGTGGTCCTGGCCCACGCGCAGCCACAGGGCGAGGGCGGCCAGCCAGGCGCGCACCGCCGCCGCCACACACCACCAGACCGAAAAGCCCAGCAGGTAGTAGCTGCCGTCGGCCAGCAGGGCGCCCATGCGGCCGCCCCAGTTGCGGGCGTCGGCCCGGGTGCCGGTGGTGGACCAGGCCGGATCGGTCAGCGAATGGCTCAGCAGGGCGATCAGCCAGAACAACAAGGCCGCCGCGCCCAGCACCAGCGCGATTTCCTGGGCGAACCGGGCCACACCCGAAGGGGGCGGGTTTTGCCGGTCGGCATTGAGGGTGTTCAAGGAATAGGTCATAGGCTCCCGCGATCAGTCGGCAAGCTTACCGCAGTCGGCATGGGGGCATGGGCTTGCATACAGTCCGTTTCGCCTGGCGCGTTCTTACAATCTCCCCTCAACCGCACACTGCACATTCCTCATCATGAAACACGCCAAAGTCCTGATCCTCGGCTCCGGCCCCGCCGGCTACACCGCCGCCGTCTATGCCGCCCGCGCCAACCTCAACCCGGTGCTGATCACCGGCATGGCGCAGGGTGGACAGCTCATGACCACCACCGAGGTGGACAACTGGCCGGCCGACGTGGCGGGCGTGCAGGGGCCCGAGCTGATGCAGCGTTTTCAGGAGCACGCCGAGCGTTTCAAGACCGAGGTGGTGTTCGACCACATCAACGCCGTCGATTTCGCCAAGCGGCCCTTCACCCTCAAGGGCGACAGCGACACCTACACCTGCGACTCGCTGATCATCGCCACCGGTGCGTCGGCCAAGTACCTGGGCCTGCCGTCGGAAGAGGCTTTCATGGGCAAGGGTGTGAGCGGCTGCGCCACCTGCGACGGCTTCTTCTACCGCGACCAGGTCTGCTGCGTGGTCGGCGGCGGCAACACCGCCGTGGAAGAAGCGCTTTACCTGTCCAACATCGCCAGCAAGGTCTACCTGGTGCACCGCCGCGACAAGTTCAAGGCCGAGCCCATCCTGGTGGACAAGCTGATGGACAAGGTGGCCGCCGGCAAGATCGAACTCAAGACCTTCAAGACGCTGGACGAGGTGCTGGGCGACAAGAGCGGTGTCACCGGCATCCGGATCAAGAGCACGGTGGACGGCAGCACCGAGGACATCGCGCTGCAGGGCTGCTTCATCGCCATTGGCCACGCGCCCAACACCGAGATATTCCAGGGCCAGTTGACCATGGACAACGGCTACATCGTCACCCAGAGCGGCCTGAAGGGTTTCGCCACCATGACCAGCGTGCCCGGCGTGTTTGCCGCCGGCGACGTGCAGGACCACGTTTACCGCCAGGCCATCACCAGCGCCGGCACCGGCTGCATGGCCGCGCTGGACGCCCAGCGCTTCCTCGAACAGAACGAAGCCTGAAGTTCCAGCTATAATTGCGGGCTTTGCTGAGTGGCGTGCCTGGGAAGGTGCGTCACACCATTTGGCAAATCGGGTTACCGCCACCCTTTTCTTGGCGAGGTGAAGCCTTATCGCCAGTCGGCCCATTCTTCATGTGTTCATGGGGGGCCGGCCCGCTGCGAGGGCTGTTTGATTGATCGGAGTGTCCTTCATGGCACGCGTCTGCGAAGTGACGGGCAAGAAGCCCATGGTCGGGAACAACGTTTCCCACGCCAACAACAAAACCAAGCGCCGGTTCCTTCCGAACCTGCAATACCGCCGTTTCTGGGTCGAGAGCGAAAACCGCTGGGTTCGCCTGCGCGTGTCGGGTGCTGCCCTGCGCCTGATCGACAAGAACGGTATCGACGCTGTGCTGGCCGACATGCGCGCCAACGGCCAAGCTTAAGGAAGGACCTGAACCATGGCTACCAAAGGCGCTCGCGAGAAGATCAAGCTGGAATCCACCGCTGGAACCGGTCACTTCTACACCACCACCAAGAACAAGAAGACCACCCCGGACAAGATGCTGATCAAGAAATTTGATCCGGTTGCCCGCAAGCACGTGGACTACAAGGAAATCAAGCTCAAGTAATCGAGCCTGATCCCAACAAAAAACCCGCTGTTTTCACAGCGGGTTTTTTGTTGTCTGTTGCACGGTTTAAGAGGGCGCTTGTCCGGAGACCGTGCCCCACCCCAGTGACACCGTGGATCTGGCTTGGCCAGTCCACTGGTGTCGCTCCTTGAGGGGGATGCGGCTACACGAAGTGAGCAAGCAACGGGGTGGTGGGCTCAAGCATGCGCCGAACGCAGCTTGATGGAGAACTCACGCAGGGCGGCGATGCCACTGTCCTCGGCGCGCTTGCACCAGGCCTGCAGGTCCAGGGCCAGCTGGTCGCGCGAGGAGGTGGTGCTGGACCACAGGGCGCGCAGTTCTTCGCGCATGGCGTGCATCTTGGCCAGCACGGGCGAGGCGGCCAGGGTCTGTTGAACCTGGGGCTTGACGGCGGCCGGCACCTTGTCGTCGTCGCGGTGCAGCCAGCGGCGGGCGGCATCCAGCACCGATGAGTCGAAGCGCTTGGCCTGCAGGGTTTCCAGCTCGTGGCGGGCGGCAGCACGCATTTCGCGGGCGTAGCGGGCCATCACTTCGTAGCGGTTGGCGATGATGGCTTCCAGCGTCTTGGCGTCGGCCACCGGTTTGACATCGCCCAGCACCAACTGGGGCGCGATCTTCTTGACCTTGGCCAGGCCCATGGACTGCAGCACGCTGATGTACAGCCAGCCGATGTCGAATTCGAAGGGCTTGACCGACAGCTTGGCCGAGGTCGGGTAGGTGTGGTGGTTGTTGTGCAGCTCTTCGCCGCCGATCAGGATGCCCCAGGGCGACACGTTGGTGCTGGCGTCGGCGGCTTCGAAGTTGCGGTAACCCCACCAGTGGCCGATGCCGTTGATGATGCCGGCGGCGGTGATCGGGATCCACACCATCTGGATGGCCCAGACGCTGAGGCCGGCGACGCCGAACAGCAGCACGTCGATGATCAGCATCAGGCTCACGCCCAGGCGCGAACGGCCGGTGTAGACGTGTTTCTCGATCCAGTCGTTGGGGGTGTTGTGGCCGTAGCGCTCCAGGGTGTCCTGGTTCTTGGCCTCGGCGCGGTACAGCTCGCTGCCCTCGAAGAACACCTTCTTGATGCCGAACACCACCGGGCTGTGCGGATCACCTTCGTGTTCGCACTTGGCGTGGTGCTTGCGGTGGATGGCGGTCCATTCCTTGGTCACCATGCCGGTGGTCATCCAGAGCCAGAAGCGGAAGAAATGCGACGGGATGGGGTGCAGGTCCAGCGAGCGGTGGGCCGAGTGGCGGTGCAGGTAAATCGTCACGCTGGCGATGGTGATGTGCGTGAACACCAGGGTCACCAGAATCACCTGCCACCAGGTGGCTCCGGTCAGGCCGTTGGACAAGAAATTCAGCAGCATGTCCAGGCCGGTATCAAAAACGGTCATCGTGTTCCTTTGAGAACGGGTCAGGGGGCCCGGTTCGCAGAATCCGGACAGCCCTCGATTTTAGGTCGGGCAGCGATTTTCACCAAGTGTTGCGGTGCAGCATTTGGGGAATTGAGGCCTCAATCGGCTTGATCTGCCAAAAATGCGTCCCGTTTGGCGCCGATCCAGCGGTTCAGGCCTTCTTGTCCCACACCGCGGCAAAAAAGCCGTCGCTGCCGTGTCGGTGGGGCCACAGGCGCAAACAACCGTTGGAGCACAGCTGTTCAGGTTGGTTCACCTGGGCCCGGGTCAGGCATTCCACGGCGTCCAGCGGCACGAACTCGGGGTGGGTCTGGCCAAATGCCGCGGCCACCGCCTCGTTCTCATCGGGCAGCAGGCTGCAGGTGGCGTAGACCAGGCGGCCGCCGGGCTTGAGCAGGCGCGCCGCGCTGGCCAGGATGGCGGTCTGCAGCTGGACCAGCTCGGCCACGGTGGCCGGCGTCTGGCGCCATTTGAGGTCGGGGTGGCGGCGCAGCGTGCCCAGGCCGGAGCAGGGCGCGTCCACCAGCACGCGGTCGATCTTGCCGGCCAGGCGCTTGATGCGCTCGTCGCGCTCGTGGGCGATGGCCACCGGGTGCACGTTGCTCAGGTCGCTGCGGGCCAGGCGCGGCTTGATGGCGTCGAGCCGGTGGGCCGAGGTGTCGAAAGCGTAGAGCCGGCCGCTGTTGCGCATGGCGGCGCCGATGGCCAGGGTCTTGCCGCCCGCGCCAGCGCAGAAGTCCACCACCATTTCCCCGCGTTTGGCCTCCAGCAGCAGGGTCAGCAGCTGCGAGCCTTCGTCCTGCACCTCGACCTCGCCTTGGGTGAAGGAGGGCAGTTTGGCCAGCGATGGCTTGCCTTCGACCCGTATGCCCATGGGCGAATACGGCGTGGCCCGCGCCTGGATGCCGGCCTTGGCCAGGGCTTCCAGCACGGCCGGGCGTTTGGCCTTGAGGGCGTTCACGCGCAGGTCCAGCGGCGCGACGTCGTTCAGGCTGCGTACCAGGGCGTCGAATTCGCCGCCGAGCTGAGCCTGCAGCGCCGTGGCCAGCCACTCGGGCAGGTTGTGGCGGTGGGGGGCCATCAGGTCGCTGTCCTTGACGGCGTCGCAGTGGTCAAGCCAGGTTTTCTCGGTGTCGATGAGCGCGCTTTTCAGGAAGTCGCGGTCGCCGGGGAAACCCAGGATGGCCAGGCGCCGCCATTTGGAGCCGCTGCCCGAGCGCGCCAGCCACTCGAAGCGCAGGCGCTGGCGCAGCACGGCAAACACCGTGTCGGACAAGGTGGCGCGCTCGCGCGGCCCCAGGGACTTGTTCTCCCGGAAATGGCGGGCCACCACCGCGTCGGCGGGGTGGTCGAATTTGAAGACTTTTTCGATCAGGCTGGCGCATTCGTCCAGCAAAGCTTTGGGGTGCATGGGCCGTATTGTCCCACCGGCGATAATCGAAGGTTATGTCAGAGATTGCCCAACAGGTGAAGCGTCGCCGCACCTTCGCCATCATTTCCCACCCCGACGCCGGTAAAACCACCCTGACCGAGAAGCTGCTGCTGTTCTCGGGCGCGATCAACATCGCCGGCTCGGTCAAGGCCCGCAAGGCCGCGCGCCATGCCACCTCGGACTGGATGGAGATCGAGAAGCAGCGCGGCATTTCGGTGGCCTCGTCGGTGATGCAGATGGAGTACCGCGACTGTGTCATCAACCTGCTGGACACCCCGGGCCACCAGGACTTCAGCGAGGACACCTACCGCGTGCTGACCGCCGTGGACGCGGCACTGATGGTGATCGACGCCGGCAACGGCGTGGAGCCCCAGACGCGGCGCTTGCTGCAGGTCTGCCGCGCGCGCAACACGCCCATCCTGACCTTCGTCAACAAGATGGACCGCGAGGTGCAGCAGCCGCTGGATCTGATGGACGAGATCGAGCGCGAGCTGGGCATGACCGTGGTGCCCTTCACCTGGCCGGTGGGCATGGGCAAGACCTTCCGTGGCGTGTACGACCGCCGCACCGACCAGATGCGTGTGTTCGCCGCCGGCGAGGACAAGCGTGGTGGCGAGGAAGAGGTGCTGGCCGGCCTCGACAACCCCGAGAGCCTCAAGCGCTTCGGCATGGAGTTCAGCCAGGCCAAGGACGAGCTGGAGCTGGTGGCCGGTGCCTCGCCCGCCTTTGACGAGGCCGCCTTCCTCGACGGCAAGCAGACGCCCATGCTGTTCGGCTCGGCGGTCAACAACTTCGGCGTGCGCGAGGTACTGGACG
The DNA here is from genome assembly GCF_038440225.1 of Hydrogenophaga sp. OTU3427. NCBI lineage: Bacteria > Pseudomonadati > Pseudomonadota > Betaproteobacteria > Burkholderiales > Comamonadaceae > Hydrogenophaga > Hydrogenophaga sp. OTU3427. Next base: position 173,460 of record NZ_JASATI010000001.1, read on the forward strand.
CCCTGGTCGACCTGGCGCCGCCGCCGTCGGAGCGCCCCGCCATCCAGCGCGTGGTGCAACCGGACGAGCCGAAGTTCAGCGGCGTGGTGTTCAAGATCCAGGCCAACATGGACCCGGCCCACCGCGACCGCATCGCTTTCGTGCGCGTGGCCAGCGGCCATTTCGAGCGTGGCATGAAGCTCAAGGTGGTGCGCAGCGGCAAGGAGCTGCGGCCCAACACCGTGGTGTCCTTCTTGTCGCAGCGCCGCGAGCTGCTGGACGAGGCCTTTGCCGGCGACATCATCGGCATCCCCAACCACGGCGTGCTGCAGCTCGGCGACACCCTGACCGAAGGCGAGGCGCTGCAGTTCACCGGCCTGCCGTTTTTCGCGCCTGAAATCATCCGCAGCGTGGAAGTGGCCGACCCGCTGCGCACCAAGCAGCTCAAGGCCGGCCTCACCCAGCTGGGCGAAGAGGGCGCGATCCAGGTCTTCCGTCCGGTGGCTGGCTCGGTGCTGCTGCTGGGCGCCGTGGGGCAGCTGCAGTTCGAGGTGGTGGCCCACCGGCTGGAGCATGAATACGGCGTCAAGGCCCGCATCATGGGCAGCCCCTACCAGGTGGCGCGCTGGGTGACCTGCGCGCCCGAGGACGGCGGCGAGCAGGAACTCAAGCGCTTCATCGACGCCAACAGCCACCGCGTGGCGCTGGACGCGGTGGACGCGCCCACCCTGCTGGTGGACCACGCGGCCACCCTGCGCGCGGTGGAGGCCAACTGGCCCAAGATCAAGTTCCACGCCATGCGCGAACACGCGGGCCTGGTGTTCCACAAGGGCGTTTGAACCTGTGACGGTCCCCGGCATGCAGCCCGAGGACCTGGAGCGCCTCTTCAGCGTGGTGATGCCCTACGGCAAACACAAGGGCCGCGCCATCGCCGACCTGCCGGGCAACTACCTCAACTGGTTCGCCCGCGAGGGCTTCCCGCCCGGTGAGATCGGTCGCCTGCTGGCGCTGATGCACGAGATCGACCACAACGGCCTGGGCGACCTGCTCACGCCCCTGCGGCAGCGCTGAAAGCGGCTCAGCCCGCGATCAAGCGTTCCACCACCCGCGGGTACATCAGGTGCTCCTGTGTGAGGACGCGTGCGGCCAGGGTGGCTGCCGTGTCGCCCGACAGCACCGGCACCACCGCCTGGTCGAGGATGTCGCCGTGGTCCAGTTCGGCCGTCACGCGGTGCACCGTGGCCCCGGCAAAACGGCAACCCATGTCGATGGCGCGCTGGTGGGTGTGCAGGCCGGTGAACGCCGGCAGCAGGCTGGGATGGATGTTGATCAGCCGGCCCGCGTAATGCGACACAAAACCCGCCGTGAGGATGCGCATGAAGCCCGACAGCACGACCAGCGCCGGCTGGTGGCGGTCCACCTCGGCGGCCAGCGCGGTGTCGAAGGCCTCGCGCGACGGATAGGCCTTGTGGTCCACCACCGCGGTGGCGATGCCGTGTTCGCGGGCGAAGGCCAAGCCGGGGGCGTCGGCCTTGTTGCTGACCACGGCGGCCACACGCGCCTGGTGGCGCCGCGCCCACTGACCGCGCTCGGCGGCGCGCACAATGGCGGCCATGTTCGAGCCCGTGCCCGAAATCAGAATGACAATGTTTTTGTTCGAAGCCGACATAGACCGAGAAGTGTAATGACCCCATCGACCGCCGTCCGTCCCCTGTTGCCCACGGAAGCCCGTGTGCTGGCCACCTTGATGGAGAAGGCCCGCACCGTGCCGGACACCTACCCCATGACGCTGAACGGCCTGCTTGGCGGCTGCAACCAGAAAACCAGCCGCGAGCCGGTGATGAGCCTGGCCGAGGCCGAGGTGCTGGAGGCGCTGGACGGCCTGCGCGACCTGGGCCTGATCAGCGAAAGCAGCGGCGGGCGCGCGGCGCGCTTCGGTCACCAGTTCCAGAAGGGGTATGGCGTGCCCGAGCAGAGCGCGGTGCTGCTGGGCCTGCTGATGCTGCGCGGACCGCAGACCGCTGGCGAGCTGCGCCTGAACGCCGAGCGCTGGTACCGCTTCGCGGACATCTCCTCGGTCGAGGCCTTTCTGGACGAGCTGCAGGAGCGCTCGGCCGAGAAGGGCGGGGCCCTGGTGCTCAAGCTGCCGCGTGCGCCTGGCGCGCGCGAACAGCGCTGGGCTCACCTGTTGTGTGGCCCGGTGGACCTGGACAGCCTGGCGGCCGGTGGCGCCAGCGTGCCGACGGCCGGCCTGGCGCCCCGCGTGGCGGCGCTGGAGGCCGAGGTGGCGCATTTGCGCACCGCGCTGGAACGTGTGTGTGCCGAGCTGGGCCTGCCTGCGCCTGCGGCGGGAGAACCCGGCGCGGATTGATCGGTTGGGGGCTGGGGTGACGGCGCGGACCGTCACCGAAGTTTCATCTGGGGTGGCTACCGTCCAGGGGCGTTGTGCTGCAGGCCGTTGGCCCGCGACGCATGGCGAATGGCCTCTTGAAACCCCCTGGAGCATTTCACATGACCCCATCCCGTCGACATTTTGTCCAGCTGCTGGGCGCCAGCGCCGTGGCCGCCCCCCTGTCTGCCCTGTACCAGCGTGCCGCCATCGGCGCTCCCATCTTCGGGCCCGGCTTCGGCCCGCTCAAGCCCAGTCTGCCGCTGAACACCCACGAGTTGTTCAACGCTGGCGTCGGTGCGCTCGACCTGCGCGGCCAGGTGCTGCTCAACCTGCCCGAAGGCTTCCGTTACTGGGTGATCTCCTGGACCGGCCAGCCCATGAGCGATGGCGGCCTGGTGCCGGGTGACCACGACGGCATGGCCGCCTTCCGCGGCGAGCGCGGCCAGACCATCCTGGTGCGCAACCACGAGCTGAGCAACCGCGAGGCCAAGTACGGCAACGTCGCCGGTGTGGCGGTGCCCAACGAGCTCAAATACGACAGCTGGTGCAACGGCGGCACCACCACCCTGGTGCTGGACGAGTCGGGCCGGTTGGTGCGGCATTTCGCGTCGCTGGGCGGCACCAACAACAACTGCGCCGGGGGCCTGACGCCCTGGGGCAGCTGGCTCAGCTGCGAGGAAAACACCTCGGTGCCCGCCAGCAACAACAACTACACCCAACGCCACGGCTATGTGTTCGAGGTGCCGGCCCACGCCACCGCGCCGGTGGCCGCCGTGCCCATCATCGACATGGGCCGCTTCAACCACGAGGCCACGGCCACCGATCCTGAGACCGGCATCACCTACCAGACCGAGGACCGGGGCGACAGCTGCTTCTACCGCTACCTGCCCGATGTGCCGGGCCGGCTGGTCGAAGGCGGCGAACTGCAGGCGCTCAAGATCGTGGGTGATGAGTTTTTTGCCGTCAACACCCGCAGCGGTTTCCTGGACCTGCTGAACACGCCGCTGCCGGTGGAGTGGGTGACGATCGACGACGTCGACCCGGTGGGCGATACCGTGCGCCTGGAAGGCAAGAACAAGGGCGCGGCCCTGTTCTCGCGCGGCGAAGGCGCCTGGTACGGCAACGGCCTGATCTACTTCTGCTGCTCCGACGGTGGCAACGCCCGTGCCGGTCAGATCTGGGCCTACGACCCGGCCGCCGAGACGGTGACCCTGGTGGTGGAGTCGGTCACGCGCGACGTGCTGGACGCGCCCGACAACATCACGGTGGGCCCGGACGGCCGCCTCTACATGTACGAAGACGGCTCCGGTGGCAACAACATCGTGGGCGTGAACTCGCGCGGCGAGCTGTTCCGCGTGGCCGAGAACGCGCTGGGCGGATCCGAATTCGCGGGCGGCTGCTTCTCGCACAACGGCCGCTTCATGTTCGTCAACATGCAAAGCCCCGGCCTGACCCTGGTGATCGAAGGTCCCTGGCGCAAGGGCCAGCCCTGAGTGTCTGAGCGCGGCGGCGCGGCCCCCGCGCCGGGGCCGCGCTGTGTTCCAAGGCCTTATTGGCAGCTGAAGCTGCTGGCCAGTTCCAGGCTGCCCGTGCCCTTGTAGCGGGCCACCTGCGGGTAGGGGCAGAGCGGGCGGCTGCGGTCGGCGGCCCAGCCGGCGGGCAGGTCGCTGTTCACACCACCGGCATTGCCAGCGCCACGCGCCGAGGCGGTGATGGCGGCCGGGGCCTGGCCTTTTTCCACCCAGTTCACCAGCGGTGTCAGCATGTCGAACTGGTCGGTGGCGGGGCCGCCCGAGCAGTGGCCCATGCCGGGCACGCGGTAAAAACGGGCGAAGTCGTAGCCGGTATCGGTCTGCACGCCCTTGAACCAGGTTTCGGTATCGTTGACCGAGAATATCGCGTCGCTGACCCCGTGGTAGACCATGATCTTGCCGCCGCGATTGCGCAGCCCGTGCATCTGCGTGGGCTTGGGCGGGGTCATGAAGGACATGGCCGATTCGCTGTACAGCCCGCTGGTGGCGAACATGGACGCGTTGAGGGCGTCGATGTCGGTGGTCAGCGCGAAGCTCAGCGGGTTGAACGTGGCCAGGTTCTGCGGCGGCGCGCCGAAGATCAGGCCGGTGGCCTCGGCGTCGCGGGAGATCGAGATGAAGAATTCCCACAGTGCCACGCCGCTGCCCACCGGGCTGCCGCCCGTGGGCACGCCGGCCCGGCCACCGCCAAAACCGCCGTCGTAGGGGAAACTGGCGTAGATGCGATCGCCCTTGCTGGTGGTGGGGCCGCTGAAGATCTGGGACAACACGCTCTTTTGTGCGCTGCTCAGGCAGCTGCCGTCGCGCGCGCCGCTGCAGGTGGGCACGTCGTCGGCCAGCTTGAAGCTCGCCTGGCAGGCGGCCACGTCCTGCACCATGCCATCGGTGGCGCCGTCCAGGGCGTCGCACTTGGCCACCACGCGGTTGGCCAGCAGCTGGCGCTCGGTGTCGGTCACTGCGGTGGCCAGGTCAATCTGGTTGGTCACCGGGGTGGTGGCCACGGTCTGGTAGAGGCGGGCGCCGGCCAGGTTGGCCACCGCCGCCTTGGGCAGGTTGTAGCCGGGGGCGCCGGCCAGCACGCCGTCGTAGTCGGCGTAGTAGCGGGTGGCGGCCACCATGCCGTGGCGCCCGCCGTTGGAGCAGCCCGCGAAATAGGAGCGGTCCGGGCCCTTGCCGTAGGCCAGCTTGATGGCTTCCTTGGCCATGGGCGTGAGCTTGGCCACCGCCTGGTAGCCGTAGTCCAGCCGCGCCTGCGGGTCGATGCCGAACGCTGCCGTGCCCCCGCTGTGGCCGGCGTCCGAGCTCAGCACCGCGAAGCCCTGGTGGAGGGCGCCCGTCACCGGGCCGCCGCCCAGCGCGCCGGCGGCGGTCAGCACCGCTCCGTCGGTACCACCGTTGCCCTGGTGCAGGAAACGGCCGTTCCATGCTTTGGGCAGGCGCATCTCGAAGCCGATGGCATAGGTCGCGCCGTCCACCGGGCTGGTGCGCTCGTGCATCTTGCCGGTCACGCGGCAGTGTTCGGCCACCGCGTTGCCGCCCTGTTTGAGCGTGCCCTCGGCGATGGTTTCGGCCAGCGTGATCTGGGTGTTGGGCAGGCTGGCCAGGGCGGTCTGCAGGCCGGCGCAGGCGCCGGTGAAGCTGGCGCCGGTGGCGGCCGCGAGCTGGGGCGGCGCGTCGCCGCCACCGCCGCAGGCCACCAGCAGGGTGGTGGCCGCGGCCAGGGCGCCCAGGCGCACCGGTTGCAGGGAAGAGGTCGGCATGTGTGTCTCCTGTGGTGAACGATTTAGTTAGTTTATTTAATTAACCAAATGTCGGTTATCAGGGTAAACACCAGAACCGCACGGTGGCGCCGTGTGGCGGCCAGGGTGGGGAGCGCGTCCGATAATCGGGCGATGAGCGCTTCATTGAAAACCGGCCAGGACCATCTCACACCCACCGCACAACTGGAGGAAGGGGGCTTGCACGAGCTGTTGGGCTACCGGCTGGCGCAGGCGTCCATCGTCACCAACGGGTGTTTCCAGCGGGCCGCTGGCGGGCCGCTGGGGCTGGGTCAGGTGGAGTTCACACTGCTTCATTTGATTAATAAAAACACCTCGGTCACGCCCTCCCGCATGGCGCGGGCGCTGGCCATCAGCATGCCGGCCATCACGGTCTGGCTGGGCAAGTTGGAACAGCGGGGCCTGGTTTCGCGCGAACGCAGCACCACCGACCGCCGGTCCCAGCACTTTGGTGTCACCGAGGCCGGGCGGCAACTGGTGGGCGACGCGCTGGCGGCCTTGCAGGCCGAGGAGGCCCAGGTGCTGTCGACCCTGTCACCGGCCGAACGGGCCATGCTGCTCGAACTGCTGCGCAAGGTGGCGCGCCGGCGCAAGGCTTGAGGGGCGGACCCGTTCTCAGTGGGGCGTGGCCTGCGTGGGCCCTTGCCGGCGCCGCCAGGTGGCCGGCGGCAGTCCGTACTCGCGCCGGAAGGCGCGGCTGAAGGCGGTGTCGGTCTGGTAACCCACTTCTTCGGCGATGCGCGCCAGCGGCGCGTTGCTGCGGCACAGCAGGTGGCTGGCCAGCAGCATGCGCCACTGGGCCAGGTAGTGCATGGGTGAACTGCCCACCAGCTGCTGGAAGCGTTCGGCCAGCACCGAACGCGAGGTGTGGGCCGCGTGCGCCAGGTCTTCCAGCGTCCAGGCCTGTGCTGGCGCGCTGTGTATGGCCTTGAGCGCGGTGCCGACGACGCGGTCGTTCACGCCGGCGAGCCAGCCGGTGTGGCCATCCATGGCATGCCGTTCGTTCATGTAGATGCGCAGGACTTCGATGAACAACACCTCGGCCAGCTTGGCAAGCACGCCAGCGCCGCCCGGGCGCGGCGAGCGCGCTTCGGCCAGCGCGTAGCGCAGCGAGGCCTCCAGCCAGGTGCCGGCGTTGGAGCCGCGCACGTTGACGCGCAGCAGCTTTGGCAGGCCGCTCAGCAGCATGCGGGCCAGGCGGGCATCGCAGGCCAGGTAGCCACAGACCAGCCGGCAGGTGGCGCCACCGCCGCCATAGGCGAGCAGGCGGGGGCGCCGGGACAGCACCTCGTCCAGCTGGGCACCCGAGGCGGGGGCCAGGCCCGGCGCGGAGGTCATGCGGTGCGCATGGCCTTGGGGAAAGACCACCGCATCGCCTGCGATCAGGTGCACCGGGGGCTGGCCGTCGAGCTCCACCCAGCAGTCGCCTTCGGTGATCAGGTGGAAGATGACCACCCGTTCGGCGCTGGGCTCCAGCAGCGGGGCGGCGGCATCGGCCGGTGGCGACTGGTAGCACCATGGGGCGCTGAAGCGGCCGTGGATGAAGATGGCGCCGACCAGGCGCACCACCCGCAGTGTCTCGGACAGCGCATCCATCAGTGGGGAGGCAGCTCGATCTGCAGGTCGATCGGCAGGGCGGTTTCGATGGCGCAGCCCACCGGCGAGTGCCGGCAGCAGGTTTCAACCAGCGTGCGCAGGCGTTCGGGGGACACACCCGTGGCCGACAGGCGCACCCGCAGCCGCATGTCCAGCGGGCCGGCGGGCACGGGTGTGCCGTCGGTGTTGGACATGCCCAGCAGGCCGCGGGCGTCGCTGCGGCTGCAGGCCTCGGTTTCCAGCAGGTCCAGCGTGATGCCTTCCGCGGCGGCGGCCATGGCGATGCGGGTGGTGGTGCAGGCCGCCAGGCCGGCCCGCATCAGCCAGCCGGGGGTCACCTGGTCACCGCTGCCCCCCAGTTCCACCGGCATGTCGGTGCTGATCTGGTGTCCGTCGGCGTGCCGCGTTACCGCGCGCACGCCGCCTTCCCAGCGCGACAGCGCCGGCGCGTCCTCGTGCAAGCCGGCTTGCGGGTGCCGCTGGAAGGCGGCTTGCACGCGCTGCAGTGCGGTGGCGATGGCGGTGGCGCTCATGGGGTGCTCCTGTGGGGCTGGCAGCTTGGCATTGTGGGAGCTGCACGTCCACATGCCTAGTGTGTGTCGACCCGGGGGAGGCAGTGGCGGACGTTGGGGCAGCGATCCGGGACGTTGGGGCAGGACGTGTGCGTCGGGCGCGGCGCACAGTCCGGCTTCCCAACCCATCCAGGAGACTGCACCATGAACGCCCCCATCGATTTCGCCGCCATCAAGACGCGCCAGCAGGGCGCCTGGGCCAGTGGCGACTACGCCGTGATCGGCACCACCCTTCAGATCGTGGGGGAGCAACTGGCCGAGGCCTGCGACCTGCGCTGGGACGAGCGCGTGCTCGACGTGGCGGCCGGCAACGGCAACGCGACCCTGGCGGCGGCCCGGCGCGGCTGCATGGTCACGTCTTCCGATTACGTGGGCCGCCTGCTGGAGAGGGGTGCAGAGCGGGCGCGGGCCGAGGGGCTCCAGGTCGACTTCCAGGTGGCGGACGTGGAGGCGCTGCCTTTCGACGCCGGGCAGTTCGACGCCGTCTTGTCGACGTTTGGTGTCATGTTTGCGCCCGACCAGCCGCGTGCGGCCGCCGAGATGGCCCGGGTGTGCCGCCCGGGCGGGCGCATCGGCCTGGCCAACTGGACCCCCGACAGCCTGGTGGGGCGCATGTTCAAGGTGCTGGGCCGCCACGTGCCGCCGCCCGTGGGTGTGTCGCCGCCGTCCTTGTGGGGCGTGGAGTCGCACGTCGCCTCGCTGTTTGGCGAGCGTGCTGCCCGCATTCAGGTGACGCCGCGGGACTTCCATTTCCGCTACCGCTCGGCGGCCCATTTTGTCGACGTTTTCCGCCAGTGGTATGGGCCGGTGCACAAGGCCTTTGCCGCCTTGCCGGCCGAGCAGGCGGCGGTGCTGGCGCAGGAGCTGGCGGCCTTGCTCGATGGCCTCAACACGGCCGGACCGGCATCGCTGGTGGTGCCCAGCGCCTACCTGGAAATCGTCGTGACGCTGCGCTGAGCCATGGAAGCCCGACTGCAGCACCGCGTTCAACGCTACGGCTGGGACCGGGCGGCCAGTCGCTATGACGGTCTGTGGGCCACACAGCTGGCGGGCGTGCAGGCCGAACTGCTCTCCCGTGCGGCCCTGGCGCCGGGCGAGCGGGTGCTGGACCTGGCTTGTGGCACTGGCCTGGTGACACAGGCCGCGGCGCGCGCGGTGGCACCCATGGGCCAGGTACTGGGCACCGATCTGTCGGGCGAGATGGTCGCGGTGGCGCAGCAGCGGGCCCGTGCCGCGGGTTGCTTGAACGTCGATTTCGCGCGCCTGGGGGCCGAGCGTCTGGCGGTGGCGGACGGCAGCTTCGACGTCGTGTTGTGTTCGCTGGGCCTGATGTACGTCCCCGAGCCCGAGCAGGTGCTCAGCGAGGCGCGGCGGGTGCTGCGCCCAGGCGGGCGCCTGGTGTTGTCGGTGTGGGGTGAGCGAGCCCGCTGCGGCTGGGCCGACCTGTTCGGCATCGTGGACGACGAGGTGTCCAGCGAGGTCTGTCCACTGTTCTTTCGTCTCGGCCAACCGGGCCTGCTGGCGCGACTGTGCAAGGAAAACGGCCTGCTGGCCGCGCCAGAGCAGCGCTGGCGGACCACGCTGGCCTATGCCGACGGCGAACAGGCCTGCGATGCGGCCTTGGTGGGTGGCCCGGTGGCGCTGGCCTGGTCGCGGTTTGACCTCGCCACCCAGCAGCGGGTGCGTGCCCGCTACTTGGGCGTGATTGCGCCGTGGCAAGGGCCATCCGGCTACGCGGTGCCTGCCGAATTTGTGGTGCTGGCGGCCCACGCGCCCGGGTCGGCCTGAGCGCAGCGCTTCAGGCGGCCACCCTCGGGTAGACACCGGCGCGTCCGGGTTGGGACAAGACCCATTGCCAGAGCTGGATGTCCCGCGCCCGGAAGGCGCCGGCGCAGGACAGCAGGTAGTAGCGCCAGGTGCGGCGGAAGCGCTCGCCCAGCGTGTCAGAGAAACGCGGCCAGGCGGTCTGCACGTTGTGATGCCAGGCCATCAGCGTGCGGTCGTAGTCGGCGCCGAAGTTGTGCAGGTCCTCGACCACGAAGCGCCGTTCGCAGGCTTGCCCGATCTGCGCGATGGTGGGCAGCTCGCCATTGGGAAAGATGTGTTTGTGTATCCAGGGATCGGTGCCGTGGCCGTGTTCGTTGCGGCCGATGGTGTGCAGCAGGAACAGGCCATCGGGGTGCAGGCAGCGCTGGGCCACCGCCATGAAGTCGGCGTGGTTCTTGTGTCCCACGTGTTCGAACATGCCCAGGCTGACGACGCGATCGAAGCGCTCGTTCAGTGTGCGGTAGTCGGCCAGGCGGAACTCGACCGGTAGCCCGGCACACAGCTCGCGGCCCAGCGCGACCTGTTCGGCCGACACCGTCACGCCCACGCAGCTGACGCCGTGGCGCTCGGCGGCGAAACGCATGAAGCTGCCCCAGCCGCAGCCGATGTCCAGCACCCGCATGCCGGGACGCAGGTCCAGCTTGCGGCAGACCAGGTCGAGCTTGTGTTCCTGGGCGGCGTCCAGCGTGTCGGCGTTTTGCCAGAAGGCGCAGGTGTAGGTCATGCGCCGGTCCAGCATGGCGGCGTAGAAGTCATTGCCCATGTCGTAGTGGGCGCGTGCCACCTGCCAGGACCGCGGTTCGGTCTGCAGGTTGAGCCAGCGCGCCCGCAGGTGGTGCCAGGCCAGCGAAAGCGGGTGCACACGTTCACCGAGCTGGGCGCGCAGCAGGCGGTCGAACAATTGGTCCAGGTGCTCACATTCCCATTGGCCGTCCACATAGGCTTCGCCCAGGCCCAGGCTGCCGTGTGCCAGCACCCGCCGTGGCATGGCGGGGTCGATCAGCTGGATGTCCCAGGGCCGCCGGCCATCGAGGCCAATGTCGGCCTCACTCAGCAGTGACTGGAGGTAGTGGTGGGCGTGACCGGCACGCGAACGGCCGTTGGCCGTGTCCGGCAGGCGTTGAAGGCTGCGGGTGTCCATGGCGGGGCGGTGGGTGGCGAGTCAAAACCCACTGTAAATCCCTAGCATTGGATGCAGCCAATTGATTTTTGTTGGCTGTTCGATAGCGAGCGTCAATGCATCCATGGCGCCTGGCGGTGCGGGATTTCACACTATCATGGTGTGAAACATAGGCTTGCTTACCGTGTCCGCTCTCGACTTGCGTGTTTTCTTGCTGATCAACGGTGTGATGGCCTGCCTGATGGCGGTGGTGCTCTGTTCGCAGTGGCGTACCTATCCCAAGTCCATACAGGGGTTGGACCGCTGGGCGTTGGCACAGCTGGTGGCCTTTGTGGCCACCCTCCTGTTTGGCCTGCAGGGCATGGCTCCGCCGTTGGTGTCCATGGCCGCGGCCAATGTGTTGTTGGTGCTGGCGGGCGCCTTGTTGCTCTCGGGCACCGCACGTCACTTTCAAAGGCACTTGCCGAGGCACTTCCTGGTCCTGCTCATGGTCGTGACGGTGCCGACGATGGTCGCACTCAGCGGGCGTGCCGAGGATTACATCTACCGGCTGCTGTTCATCTGTGTGGTTGTGGGCATGCTGCTCTTGGCCCAGGCCTGGTTGGTGTGGCGGCATGGCTTGGGCGGTTTTGGCTCGCGTTTCACGCTGGTCGTGTTGCTGCTCTTGGCCCTGGTGATGGCGGTGCGGGCGGTGACGGCTCTGCGGTTCCTGCCGGCCGACGGCATTTTTGTTCCCTCGACCATGCAGGCGCTCTACCTGGGCAGCTTCAGCTTCGGGCTGCTGCTGCTGTCCATCGGCGGTATTCTGATGGCCTCCGAACGGCTTCGTATCGAGCTGGAGCACCTGGCCAGCCACGATAGCCTGACAGGCGCCTACACCCGGCGCGCTTTCTTCGGCCTGGGTGAAAACGAGGTGGCGCGCTCTCAGCGGCTGGGCACGCCGATGTCGGCCCTGATGATGGATCTGGACCATTTCAAGGCCGTCAACGACCAGCATGGCCACCACGTGGGTGACTTGGTGCTGGCCGACTTCGTGCACCGCACTCAGGCCATTCTTCGCCGCCCGACCATCCTGGCGCGTATGGGGGGGCGAGGAGTTTGTGGCTTTGTTGCCCGACACCGACCGCCAGGCGGCGTGGCTGGTGGCGACGCGGATACTCAAGAGCACCACGGTCAACCCCGCGCTGCCGCGGTGTCAGGTCAGCATTGGCCTGGCCGCGTTCGACCACGGTGGGGGCGACACGCTCGGCGACCTGATGGCCCGCGCCGACGCCGCGCTCTACCGCGCGAAGCAACTGGGGCGCAACCGGGTGGAAGAGGCGCCGGCGCCTGTGGCATAGGTGAGTCATTTTTGTGGGAAAATCCGGGTGTTGCAATGCACCAAGAGCGAGAAAGGCAGTCTGGTTATGACACCGCGAACTCCACGAGGTTTTCTCCTGGCCCCCTGAGGCCCGCAGTTCGCGCCTGCCCGATTGACCCCTTCACACTCACCAGCGCGGCCCATGCCGCGCTTTTTTGTTTTCTGGATTCCCATGCTGCACATCACGCTCCCCGACGGTTCCCAACGTGAATTTCCCGGCCCGGTCACGGTGGCCGAAGTGGCCGCGGCCATCGGCGCCGGCCTGGCCAAGGCCGCGCTGGGCGGCAAGGTGGACGGCAAGGTGGTTGACACCTCCTACCGCATCGAGCGCGACGCGCAACTGGCCATCGTCACCGCCAAGGACGCCGACGGCCTGGAACTGATCCGCCACTCCACAGCCCACCTGCTGGCTTATGCGGTCAAGGAACTGTTCCCTGAGGCGCAGGTCACCATCGGCCCGGTCATCGAGCACGGCTTCTACTACGACTTCGCCTACAAGCGCCCTTTCACGCCCGAGGACCTGGTCGCGATCGAAAAGCGCATGGTCGAGCTGGCATCCAAGGACGAGCCGGTGCTGCGCCGCGTGCTGCCGCGCGACGAGGCCGTGGCCTATTTCAAGGGCCTGGGCGAACACTACAAGGCGGAGATCATCGCCAGCATCCCCAGCAACGAGGACGTGAGCCTGTACCGCGAAGGCAGCTTCGAAGACCTGTGCCGTGGCCCGCACGTGCCCAGCACAGGCAAGCTCAAGCACTTCAAGCTCATGAAGGTGGCCGGTGCCTACTGGCGTGGCGACCACCGCAACGAGATGCTGCAGCGTGTGTACGGCACGGCCTGGGCCAACAAGGAAGATCTGCAGAATTACCTGACCCTGCTGGAAGAGGCCGAGAAGCGCGACCACCGCAAGCTTGGCCGCGAGCTGGACCTGTTTCACATCGACGAACATTCGCCGGGCACGGTGTTCTGGCACCCCAAGGGCTGGACGGTGTGGCAGCAGGTCGAGCAGTACATGCGCCAGGTCTACCGCGACAACGGCTACCAGGAGGTCAAGGGGCCGCAGATCCTGGACCAGAGCCTGTGGGAAAAAACCGGCCACTGGGACAAGTACCGCGAGAACATGTTCGTGACCGAATCGGAAAAGCGCGACTACGCGCTCAAGCCGATGAACTGCCCGGGCCACATCATCATCTTCAAGCAGGGCATCAAGAGCTACCGCGACCTGCCGCTGCGCCTGGGCGAATTCGGCCAGTGCCACCGCAACGAGCCCAGCGGCGGCCTGCACGGCATCATGCGGGTGCGCGCCTTCACCCAGGACGACGGCCACATCTTCTGCACCGAAGACCAGATCCAGTCCGAGGTGGTGGCCTTCACCACGCTGCTGCAGAAGGTCTACAAGGACTTCGGCTTCACCGACATCATCTACAAGCTGTCGACCCGGCCTGAAAAGCGCATCGGCACCGACGAGAGCTGGGACCGCGCCGAGAGTGCGCTGGCCGACGGCCTGAAGGCCTCGGGCTGCGATTTCCAGTACCTACCGGGCGAGGGCGCTTTCTACGGCCCCAAGATCGAGTACACGCTCAAGGACGCCATCGGCCGCGAATGGCAGTGCGGCACCATCCAGGTCGACCCCAACCTGCCCGAGCGCCTGGACGCCGAATACGTGGGCGAAGACGGCGCGCGCCACCGGCCCATCGTGCTGCACCGGGCCATCGTCGGCAGCCTGGAGCGCTTCATCGGCATCCTGATCGAACAACACGCCGGCGCGCTGCCCACCTGGCTGGCGCCGGTGCAGGTCGCGGTGCTCAACATCACCGACGCGCAGGGTGATTACTGTCGCGAAATTGCCGCAAAGCTGAAAAAAGCATTGCCAAATCAAGACCTTAGGGTGGTGACCGATCTGCGCAACGAGAAAATTACGTATAAAATACGTGAGCATTCGTTGCAAAAGCTGCCCTACATCCTCGTCGCGGGCGACAAGGAGAAGGCGGCTGGCGCTGTAGCCGTGCGGGCCCGGGGCAACAAGGACCTCGGTGTGATGTCGCTTGATGCGTTCGTGCAACACATCGCGGCAGACCTGGCATCCAAGGTGTGATTTCCCTCGTGTGTGATCGCCTGGAAGGCCTGGGATGACCCATGGCCACGGCTTTTCGTCGACTGCGACCTACTGACAGGAAAAGGATTTCACCATCGCTACCAACTTTCGCGACCGCCGCCAGCGTGAAGAGCGCGCCCATCGCCTGAACCGCGAGATCATGGCCCCCGAGGTCCGCCTCTCGGGTCCCGAGGGCGAGCCGCTGGGCATCGTCAGCCTGCAGGAAGCCCTGCGCATGGCCGGCGAGCTTGACGTGGACCTGGTGGAAATTGCCGCCACGGCCAACCCTCCGGTGTGCCGTCTGATGGACTACGGCAAGTTCAAGTACCAGGAGCAGAAGAAGGCGGCGGAAGCGAAGGCCAAGCAGACGGTCATCGAGATCAAGGAAATCAAGTTCCGCCCCGGTACCGACGATGGCGACTACAACATCAAGATGCGCAACATTCGGCGCTTTCTCGATGATGGCGACAAATGCAAGATCACCTTGCGTTTCCGCGGCCGCGAGATCACCCACCAGGAACTGGGGCTGGCCTTGCTGAACCGGATTCGCGACGATCTGGGCGACACGATCTTGGTGGAACAATTCCCCAAGCTCGAAGGCCGCCAGATGATCATGATGATCGCGCCCGGCCGCCGCAAGGCGGGTGGTGGTGCCAAGCCGGCGGCCGAAGCGCCGGTGGCAGGCACCCCGGCGGGTGCGCCGGCCGCCTGAGCGGTCGGACAAGACGGATAAAGGCCTCGTGCGGGTTTGGTCACCCGCGCGATGCCTGGGTTGTGGTGGTGCAAACCGCCGCATCCCGAACAGGTGGCACCTTGTGTGCCGCTTGACCCAAGTGGCTCGGGGCCAACAAGTCCGCGTAAGGTTCGCGGCGCCTCACGAGCACAAACGAGAAGGAGCATTCACATGCCCAAAATGAAGACCAAGAGCAGCGCGAAAAAGCGTTTTCGCGTTCGTCCGGGTGGTACCGTCAAGCGCGGCCAAGCCTTCAAGCGTCACATCCTGACCAAGAAGACCACCAAGAACAAGCGCCATCTGCGTGGTGCGGTGACTGTGCATGAGACCAACATGGGTCACATGGCGCAGATGCTGCCCGGCATGGGCATTTGATAACGACGAACAAGGAGAACACACATGCCTCGCGTCAAACGTGGTGTCACGGCTCGCGCCCGCCACAAAAAAGTTCTGGCCCTTGCAAAAGGCTTCCGCGGTCGCCGCGGCAACGTATTCCGCATCGCCAAGCAGGCGGTGATGAAAGCGGGGCAGTACGCCTACCGCGATCGTCGCACCCGCAAGCGCGTGTTCCGCCAGCTGTGGATTGCCCGTATCAACGCCGGTGCGCGTGAACTGGGCATGACCTACAGCCAGTTCGCCAACGGTCTGAAGAAGGCCGCCATCGAGATCGACCGCAAAGTGCTGGCCGACCTCGCGGTGAACGACAAGGCGGCGTTTGCCGCCATCGTGGAGCAGGCCAAGGCCAAACTGGCTGCTTGATCCGCAAGGTGACACGGGGCGCCGCGAGGCATCCTTGTGCACCCGAACAAGGGCCGGGGCTTTTTTGCAGCACTGGCCCTTTTTCATTGGTGGCCCGCTCGCCACCACCCCCATTCAAGGTGTTTCAAATGACAGAGTTGGACGCGCTGGTGGCTGATGCCAAGGCCTTGTTCGAACAAGCCGCCACACCGGCCGAACTGGAAAATGCCAAGGCACAGTTCCTGGGCAAAAGTGGTCGGGTGACCGAGCTCATGAAAGGCATGGCCACCCTCAGCGTCGAAGAAAAAAAGACGCGCGGCGCCGCCATCAACCTGACCAAGCAGGCCATCGAGTCGGCCCTGAACGAACGCCGTCGCGCCTTGGCCGAAGCCGAGCTGCAGGCGCAGCTGCAGGCCGAAGCCCTGGACGTGAGCCTGCCTGGGCGCCAACGTGGCACCGGCGGTCTGCACCCGGTGAGCCTGACGCTGGAGCGCATCGAGGCCATCTTCGGCTCCATGGGTTTTGATGTGGCCGACGGCCCCGAAATCGAGTCCGACTGGTTCAACTTCACCGCGCTCAACACGCCCGCCGACCACCCGGCGCGCTCCATGCACGACACCTTCTACGTCGAAGGTGGCAGTGCCGAGGCGCCCAACCTGCTGCGCACCCACACCAGCCCCATGCAGATCCGCCACGCGGTGCAGCACGTCAAGCGCCACCGCGCCGCGCTGGACGCCGGACAGGGCATGCCCGAGATTCGCGTCATCGCCCCGGGCCGCACCTACCGTGTGGACAGCGATGCCACCCACTCGCCCATGTTCCACCAGTGCGAAGGCCTGTGGATAGGCGAGAACGTGAGCTTCAAGGACCTGAAGTTTGTGTTCACCGACTTCTGCCGCACGTTTTTTGAATCGGACGACCTGGTGCTGCGTTTCCGCCCCAGCTTCTTCCCCTTCACCGAGCCCAGCGCCGAGATCGACATCCAGTTCCAGAGCGGCCCCCTGGCCGGGCGCTGGCTCGAAGTCGCCGGTAGCGGCCAGGTGCACCCCAACGTGGTGCGCAACATGGGCCTGGACCCCGAGCGTTTCATCGGCTTCGCCTTCGGCATGGGCCCGGACCGACTGACCATGCTGCGCTACGGTGTGAACGACCTGCGCCTGTTCTTCGACGGCGACGTGCGTTTCCTGTCGCAGTTCCAATAACAAGCCGCGAGCACAACATGCAATTCCCTGAATCCTGGCTGCGCGAATTCTGCAACCCGCCCCTGAGCACCCAGCAACTTGCCGACACCCTGACCATGGCCGGCCTGGAGGTCGAAGAACTCCAGTCCGTGGCCCCGCCGTTCGACAAGGTGGTGGTGGGTGAGATCAAGGACGCCGTCCAGCACCCCAACGCCGACCGCCTGCGCGTGTGCCAGGTGGATGCGGGCCAGGGCAGCCTGCTGCAGATCGTCTGCGGCGCGCCCAACGCCCGCGTCGGCATCAAGGTGCCGGTGGCCCTGGTGGGCGCCGAGCTGCCGCCCGGCGAAGACGGCAAACCCTTCGCCATCAAGGCCGCCAAGCTGCGCAGCGTCGACAGCGCCGGCATGTTGTGCTCCGCGCGCGAACTCAAGCTGTCCGACGACCACGGCGGCCTGCTGGAGCTCAGCGCCGACGCGCCCATCGGACAGAACATCCGCGAACACCTGCGGCTGGACGACACCCTGTTCACCCTCAAGCTCACGCCCAACCTGGCCCATTGCCTGAGCGTCTACGGCATCGCCCGCGAACTGTCGGCGCTGACCGGTGCCCCGCTGACGACACCCGCCTTCCCGGCGGTGCCGGTGCAACTGCCCGCCACCGACCGCATGCCGGTCAAGATCAGCGCGCCCGATCTGTGCGGCCGCTTTTCGGGTCGCATCGTGCGCGGCGTCAACACCCGGGCGCAGACACCGGCCTGGATGGTCGAGCGCCTGGCGCGTTGTGGTCAGCGCAGCGTGTCGCCGCTGGTGGACATCTCCAACTACGTGATGTTCGAACTGGGCCGCCCGTCGCACATCTTCGATCTGGACAAGATCCATGGCGGGCTGGACGTGCGTTGGGGTCGCGCAGGTGAACAGCTCAAGCTGCTCAATGGCAACACCATCACGGTGGACGACAAGGTCGGCGTGATCGCCGACGACGTGCAGCTGGAGTCGCTGGCCGGCATCATGGGGGGCGATGCCACCGCCGTGTCCGACGACACGCAGAACGTGTTCGTCGAAGCCGCCTTCTGGTGGCCCAAGGCCGTGGCCGGTCGCTCGCGCCGCTACAACTTCAGCACCGATGCCGGCCACCGCTTCGAGCGCGGCGTGGACCCCGCCACCACGGTGGAGCACATCGAGCGCATCACACAGCTGATCCTCGACATCTGTGGCGGCCAGGCCGGTGTCATGGACGACCAGCAGGTGGCCATGCCCCAGCCAGCGCCCGTGACGCTGCGCGCCAGCCGCGCGGCCAAGGTCATCGGCATGCCGGTGAGCGCCGCCGACTGTGCCGATGCGCTGCGTCGCCTGGGCTTGCCCGTGACGGCCGATGGCGACCACATCACCGTGACGCCGCCACCGTTCCGCTTTGACCTGCTGATCGAGGAAGACCTGATCGAAGAGGTGGCCCGCGTGATCGGCTACGAGCGCCTGCCGCAGACGCCGCCACAAGCCCCCATCACCGCCAAGATCCGCCCCGAATCCCGACGTGGCCCCTTCGCCGTGCGCCGCGGCCTGGCCCAGCTGGGTTACCAGGAAACCATCAACTTCAGCTTCGTCGAGGAACGCTGGGAACAGGAGCTGGCCGGCAACGCCGACCCGATCAAGCTGCTCAACCCCATCGCCAGCCAGATGAACGTGATGCGTTCCTCGCTGGTGGGCAGCCTGGTGGGCGTGCTGCGCTTCAACCTCGCCCGCAAGGCCGAGCGCGTGCGCGTGTTCGAGCTGGGCCGCGTGTTCAGCAAGGACACCAGCGTGCCCGACAGTGACACCAGCGTGGCCGGTTTTGCCCAGCCCATGCGCGTGGCCGGTCTGGCCTACGGCGACTTGGTCCAGCAGCAGTGGGGGCAGGGCGCCCGCACGGTGGATTTCTTCGATGTGAAGGGCGATGTCGAGGCCTTGCTCGCGCCGCGCCGCGCCACCTTCGAGGCGGCGTCCCACCCAGCCTTGCACCCGGGCCGTTGCGCACGTGTGCTGCTCGATGGCGAGGCCATTGGTTTCGTCGGCGAACTGCACCCGCGCTGGCGCCAGGCCTATGATCTGCCGCAGGCGCCGGTGCTGTTTGAACTCGCGCTGGACGCCGTGCTCGCGCGCGATGTGCCGGTGGCTCAGCCCGTGCCGCGCCACCAGGCGGTGGAGCGGGACATCGCCCTGGTCGTGGCCGAGAGCGTGACCCATGCGGCGCTGATGTCGGCCATCCACGCCGCGCCGGTCTCTGGCGTGCTCAGGCAGGCCACCTTGTTTGACGTCTACCGGCCCAAGAACGGCGCCGTGTTGACCGAAGACGCGCCGGTGCGCGCCGGTGAAAAGAGCCTGGCCGTGCGTCTGGTGTTCAACAAGGACGACGCGACGTTGACCGAAGAAGAAATCGACGCCGCGGTGTCGGCCGTGCTGGCGGCTGCCCACGAGCGCCTGGGTGCGCGCCTGCGTGCCTGACACAAGGGACAAGGGATCAGATCATGAGCGAGACCATCGAAAACCTGGAAACCCCGGCGTTGACCAAGGCACAGCTGGCCGACATGCTGTTCGACCAGATCGGGCTGAACAAGCGCGAGTCCAAGGACATGGTCGACGCGTTCTTTGATTTGATCGCCAACAGCCTGGTGGACGGCACCGACGTCAAGATATCGGGCTTCGGCAACTTCCACATCCGCACCAAGGCCGCCCGGCCGGGGCGCAACCCGCGCACTGGCGAACCCGTTGCCATCGAGGCGCGGCGGGTGGTCACCTTCCATGCCAGCCCCAAGCTCAAGGAACAGGTGCAGGCCACGGTGGACGCGCCAGCGAACGGAGCCGCAACCGCTTGATGACCCACGGGTGGCGGCATCGCCACAGTCGGCGCAACGGTTTTGCGTCCCCGGCCCACTTGGAGTAGATTCCAAGGTTTGGTCCGTACCGCCTTGATTCCAATGGAAATCCAGCTCCCGCCCATCCCAGCCAAGCGCTACTTCACCATCGGTGAGGTCGGTGAGCTGTGTGGTGTCAAACCGCACGTGCTGCGCTACTGGGAGCAGGAGTTCACCCAGCTGCGTCCCATGAAGCGGCGCGGCAACCGTCGCTACTACCAGCACCATGAGGTGCTGATGATCCGGCGCATCCGCGAGTTGCTCTACGACCAGGGCTTCACCATCAGCGGCGCGCGCAACAAGCTGCAGGAACTCGCCCAGCAGGAGCGCGACAAGCGTCGCCCGGAAGTGGTCGAAACCGGCATCGGCGGCATGGAAGTGGTGGAGGTCGACACCACCAGCCTGGGTGGCGGCGACCCCATGCAGGCCATGCAGGTGCTCGCGTCTTCGCAGGATGCGGTGGACGCCTTGCAGCAGATGCGCAGCGAATTGCTCGCGATTCGTGATTTGCTGGCCCAGCCTGCCGGATGACCCGATAAACCAGCTATAATCTGAGGCTTGTCGGCGTGTAGCGCAGCCTGGTAGCGCACTTGCATGGGGTGCAAGGGGTCGCGAGTTCGAATCCCGCCACGCCGACCATTTCTACTGATAAAGCCCGTTAGGAACATACGCCTAACGGGCTTTTTCTTTGGAAAATCAACGGTTTACCCTGCAATGGGGTACAGGGACAGGCATTGACAGCCAGCGCGGCACCGGGGAATATTACGGGGAACAAAACCCCGGTTTCTTCAAAACCGGGGAACACACCCCGTAAAACCGGGGTAACGCCCCGGCTACCGGGGAACAACCCACCGGGGAACAGACCCATGCTGACCGACGCTGAATGCCGAAACGCCGCTTGTCCGCCGGGTAAGAAGCACGCCCGCCTGACCGATTCCGGTGGTTTGTACCTTCAGGTAGGACCCAGTGGCCGCAAACACTGGTTTTGGAAGTTTTACCCGGACGGCAAGGAATCCCGCATGGCGCTGGGCAGTTACCCGGCGGTGACACTCACGGCGGCGCGCAAGGCCCGAGACGCTGCGAAGCTGAAAAGGGCGGAAGGTTTCAACCCGGTGCAGGCGCGGCAGTTGGACCGACTCAAACAGGCCATGAGCGAGGGCGAGACTTTCGAGCATGTGGCGCGCGAGTGGTACGGGAAGAAGTCGCCCTTGTGGAGTAGCCACCACCAGACCCGCGAGCTTCGCAATCTGGAAAAAGACCTGTTCCCCTGGATCGGCAAGCGGCGCATTGCTGAAATCGAGCCGGTGGAGTTGTTGCAGACCATACGGCGGGTGGAGGCGCGGGGATCGTTTGATGTGGCCCACCGTGTGCTGACCACGGCGCGCGGCGTGTTTGCCTATGCGGTGGCCACCGGCAAGGCTGGCCGGAACATTTCCATGGACTTGAAAGGCGCACTGACCCCACACAAGGGCCGACACTTCGCGGCAATCACCGACCCGGTGAAGCTGGGCGAACTGATCCGGGTGATCCGGGGCTACAAGGGCGGGCTGAACGTGCGCGCGGCGCTGCAACTTGCACCGATGCTGTTTCAGCGACCGACCGAGCTACGGGCGGCGGAGTGGTCCGAGTTCGACCTAGACGCGGGGCTGTGGTCGATTCAGGCCAAGCGCATGAAACGCACCTATGACGGCAAGGAAAACGGCGACCCACATCTGGTCCCCTTGCCCACCCAGGCGGTGGCCATCCTGCGCGAGTTGCACCACCTGACCGGCGACGGCGTGTTGCTGTTCCCCGGTGAGAAATCACGCAACATCCCGATTAGCGACAACACCCTACGGGCCGCACTTCAGACGCTGGGCTATGGGTCCGATGTGCAGACCGTTCACGGCTTCAGAGCCACGGCGCGGACCCTGTTGGATGAAGTGTTGGAGTTTGACCCGCTAGTGATAGAGGCGCAGTTGGCGCACACCGTGAAGGACGCCAACGGACGGGCCTACAACCGCACCACCTATCTGAAGCAACGCGCGGACATGATGCAGCGGTGGGCCGACTACCTGGACAAACTGGCCGCTGGTGCCGATGTGATCCAGATGAAGCGGGCTTGATGCTTTGACGCCACGCCTAGCCATCGGCTGATCCCCGATGGTGAAAACCGGGACACCCTGACCCGGCGGCGCTGGCTTCTGTTCGGGGGCGTGACAGGGAACGCAATGAGTATCGAGCTTGATCTGGCGAACGAGATGATTCGGGAGCTGAATAGCTTCATGGACGAGGTGCTGGGCATCCCAAATGACGTATTTATTGAAGTCGGGATATCTGCCTATCAGGCAGCAATGCTTGAGCATGGGATCGCACGGCTTGAGCAAGGGACCGACCCTGCGGAAATTGAGAAGCTTGAGAACCACCGGAAAAAAGCAGAGCTAGATTTTCAGATGCTGTGTGACGCAGCACCGGACATGCCAGAAGACGTTATTCGGTCAATCAGTCTTGCATATGGGTTCATGACGATTTACTTGGCTAATGATAAGGAGCACTCTTCCGAATCGTTGCTGAGAACAGTAGTTCAAACATCGAAGTTTTTAGGCATTGCTATCGGCTTGATTTCTGGATCCGAAAAGTCCCACGATGCCAAGCGCAAGGACATGCTTTCGATAGCGGGAAAAATAGGGGCGGCAGCCAAGCACCGCAAGCCGTCAGAGTTAAAAAAGTGGGCGTTGTCCCAAGCTGAGCGTTTACGAGGTGCTGATGCAGTAGTTGCAAGAAGGCTTGCTGCAATGCTGCCAAATGAGCTTGCAGACGTATCAAAGAACCCCGAGCGACTCATTTACGACGCGCTACGAGAGGCCAGAAAGCCCCCGGATAGGCTGCCACCCGTAACGGGTGACTAGCCAGCCGTAACGGGTAGCCTGCCACCCGTGAATTTTTGCTTTACCACTTTGGAAACTACGCCCATCGAAACAACAACGGCAGACAACGCCGTTAAAAGGTGGGCAATATGGCTATCTGGCGAATCGAAAAATGCAAGGATGAGGCGGGGTATCGCTCCCACGCCAGCATCTACGGACTGATCCGAGTCGGACTGTGGACACAGCCGGTCAAGATCGGGGAACGCTCAAGCGGCTGGCCTGACGATGAAGTGAAGGCGATCAACGCGGCGCGTATTGCAGGCGCGAGCGATGAGCAAATCCGCGAACTGGTGAAGCAACTTCACGCCAAGCGCGCGGAAAAGTTGGCCGTGTTGATGGCGGCTTGAGGGGGTGGACATGGCGATCAACACCACCCAAAAAGAAGTGCCCACCGGGGACGGCAATCCCACGGCAGGCGGCGCGATCAACGATCTGAATTTTCCCATCAGTGAACGCAACGACAAAGCGTTTTCCCCGCTGCGGGCGGCGTATGCGATGAAGGGCCAAGCCCTGCACCGCACAGACCCGAAGGATGGTCCTGTGAGCTATTGGGCTGAGCGGTGGGGGCTTGTGCGACACCTGCCCACCATTGACGCGGCGCGGCGGTTTCTGGAACAGATCGGGGGCCGGTTGTGAGCGACCCCATCGAACAATTCCGCGCGGCGATCCTGGCCGCTGGCCTAACGCCACCCGATGAAATCGTGGCCGATGGCAAGTTGCACCGCTTCAGTACCAACGGCAAGCCCAGGGACGATTCCGGCTGGTACATGCTGCACCTGGACGGCATACCCGCCGGGGCTTTCGGATGCTGGCGCAGTGGCTTGAAATCGAACTGGTGCGCGATGGCCGACACCGATATGACGGTGGCAGAGCGCGAAGCCCACCGGCAGCGCATCAAGGCCATGCAGGCGCAGCGCGAAGCCGAACAAGCCCAGGCGCAACAACAGGCCAGCGAGGCGGCGGCGCTGATCTGGAAAGAGGCCACACCGGCAACAGGCCATGAGTACCTGACGCGCAAGGGCATCAAGCCCCACGGCGTGAAGTCTGACGGGCACCACCTTGTGATTCCGATGCGGGACACATCGGGCGCGCTGCACAGCCTGCAAACCATCGCACCAGACGGCGGTAAGCGGTTTCTACCCGGCGGACGGGTGAAGGGCTGTTATCACGCCATCGGCAAGCCTGACGGCGTGTTGATCGTGTGCGAGGGATACGCGACCGGCGCGGGCATCCATGAGGCAACGGGGCACGCTGTGGCCGTGGCTTTCAACGCGGGCAACTTGCTGGCGGTGGCTGAAGCCCTGCGCGCCAAATACCCGGCGCTGCGGCTGATCCTAGCCGCTGATGATGATGTTGGCACCCCAGGCAATCCGGGCCTGACGAAAGCGACCAAGGCGGCGCGGGCGGTGGGTGGCTACCTGTCAAAACCTGACTTCGGCAACGACCGAACGGACGGCGCTACCGACTTCAACGACCTGCACCAGATCATCGGGGCCGATGCGGTGCGCGCGTGTATCGAGGCGGCGGCGCTGGTGGGGCCCATGCCTGTTAGCCAAGATGTGTCCAAGGTGGACGCGGCGGCGGCATGGCCTGACCCTGTGCCCCTGCCCGATGCACTACCGGCGGTGCAAGCGTTTGACCCCGAACTGTTGCCCGAAGCGCTGCGCGGCTGGGTGGCCGACATTGCCCACCGGATGCAATGCCCCCCTGACTTCACGGCGGTGGGTGCCCTGGTGGCTCTTTCCAGCCTGATCGGCGCGCGTGCTGTGGTGGCCCCCAAGGCGCGGGACGATTGGCGTGTGGTGCCTGTCCTGTGGGGCGCAATTGTGGGCAGGCCGGGGGTGATGAAATCACCGGCTTTGTCTGAGGTGTTGAAGCCCCTGCACCGGCTTGAAGCAACCGAGCGCGAACAGTGGCAGATAGCGCACGAAGCATGGGAGCTTGATTGCAAGGTGGCGACCATGGCAAGCGAGGCGAAAGAGAAGCAGGCCCGAGGGTTTGCCGACAAAGACCCAGCGAAGGCGCGCGCACTGTTGGAGCCGATGGACACACCAGCCGAACCCTTGGCGCGGCGCTATGTGGTGAACGATGCGACGGTGGAAAAGCTGGCCGACTTGCTGACCGTGAACGAATGGGGCTTGCTGGTGTACCGCGATGAAATCCACGGCTTACTGTGCAGCATGGACCGCCAAGGGCAGGAAGGCGCGCGGGGCTTCTACCTGACAGGCTACGACGGCAATCAAGGCCACGCGGTTGACCGCATCGGGCGCGGTGAATCATATGTGCCGCGTGTGTGCCTGGCCATGCTGGGCGGCATACAACCGGGCAAACTGCAAAGCTATGTGCGCGAGGCTGTGGCCGGTGGCGCGGGTGACGATGGACTGTTGCAACGCTTCGGGCTGGCCGTGTGGCCCGATGTGAGCCGTGAGTTTGCCTATGTGGACAGGTGGCCCGACACACCCGCCAGACAAGCGGCATGGGCAGTTTTCGAGCGATTGAACGCGCTGCAACCAGCCAGCGACACCGACCCCCAGGAATGGCGGTTTTCACCCGAGGCGCAAGCCCTGTTTGTGGAGTGGCTGGAACCATTCGAGACTGCGATACGCGGCGACGATCTGCACCCGGCGCTTGTGTCGCACCTGAGCAAGTACCGCAAGCTGATCCCGGCGCTGGCGCTGATCTTTGCCCTGGTGGATACACCCGACAGCGGCGGCGTGATCCATGAGCGCGAACTGATCCGGGCGCTGGCATGGGGTGACTACCTGCGAAGCCATGCAGAGCGCATCTACGCGGCGGCAGTGATCCCGGAAACTGCCGGGGCCAAACAACTGTTGGACAAGATCAAGGCGGGCAAGCTGTGCGACGGCGTGTTGTCGGAAGCCTTCACGCCCCGGCTGGTGGCCGTCAAGCATTGGGCGGGATTGGGCACACCTGACGCGGTACGCAAGGCGGCGGACTTGCTGACCGATTACGGGTGGCTATCGCGCGAGGCAATCCCCACCGGGGCCGCTGGTGGCCGACCGACCGACCGTTATCTGATCCATCCCACGCTGTTGAAGGGGGGTGGCGCATGAAGTGGCTGGACCGGCTGAAAACACCAAAAGCCTCCGACCCCCACGCTACGAAACCTACAAAACCCCAGGAATCGGAACAGGCGGCAGGTTTCGTAGGTTTTGTAGCGTACCCCCCGGCACCCTTTCAAAAAATCGAGGGCAGCGAGGCAGCGAACAACACTACCCCAGCGGCAGACCCTGATCGCTGGTGCTGGCCACACAGCGAGGCCATGAATGCGGTGGAAATCGACATCTTCACGGCGCGGCTGGCAAGGTTCACCGACAAGGGCCTGACCCTGGCCGATGCAGAGCAACAGGCCGACCGGCTGGTGGTCCGGGATCGTGAGGGCGACGATAGGCAGCTATGCCTTGAATGTGCCCACCTTCACGGCGCTGGCCGCTGGCGCTGTGGCAACTGGCACCGGGCAGAGGTGGCCACGCAGTTGAAGGACGCACAGCTACCCGGCGCGCTGGTGCAGACGTTGCAGCGTTGCCCAGGCTTTGGAGCATCAACACCATGAGCAAGAAAAACCCCAAGGTGCTGTCTGTTGATCGGACCGCCAACCAGACAATGGAGCAAGCGAGCGCCATCGCGTCAGTGAATCCAGCCATCAATGCCGCTGTCGTGGTCGACACCTACCAAACCAACATCATGGGCGACGATGTGGAGTTGGATTCACTGGTGGACGCACTGCGCGCCAGTATGGATAAAAGCGCGACCGGCGACTTGTCGGGGCTTGAGGCTATGCTGATCGGGCAAGCTACGGCACTGCAAACCATCTTCGTGAGTCTGGCCAAACGGTCACATCATCAACAGTACCAACGCCACCTTGAAGCATATTTGGGTCTGGCACTCAAGGCCCAGGCGCAGAGCAGGGCCACCATTCAGGCGGTGATTGACCTGAAGTTTCCCCGGCAGGCCACATTCGTGAAGCAGGCCAACATTGCCCACGGACCGCAACAGGTCAACAACGGGCAGGCCACCGGCGGCGACAACGTGCGCGCGCTGGATAACCAAACCGGGCAAATCGAAGTTTTAGAGGGGCTGGCAAATGGCGGCAAGGAAGTGGACACCAGAGCAAAGGCAGAGGCAGCGCGAGGCGATCCAGCGGTGGAAGCCCTGGCAGCAAGCCACCGGCCCAAAAAGCGCGGCAGGTAAGGCGGCATCGGCCCGTAACGCCTACACCGGTGGGCACACCGTCAAGCTGCGGCGGCTGATCGCGGAGTTGAACGGTCTGTTTCGTGAGCAAGGACAGAACCTGACCGGGTGGTGAACTGTAGAGGGCGGAGGCAATATCGAAACAGCACGCGCGAAAGTTACTCCGTGGCGCTTTGTCGGACAAGGGATGCAGAGGCACACAGGTCAACAGTTTTGGGTATCACTGCTGATTACCAACCCGAACTGGGTCGGCTTTTCGCTTGTGTGTGGTGGCGAGGCTACACGCTGCGTGCATTTTCCGTGTGCCTGGAACGGGCCATAAAGGAACCGAGAGCATTTGCGGATACAACATGTTTCTCACTTCAACAAAATGACACATGAAAAAACTTACCGCTTCGTTGCTCGCAATTGCTATTGGGCTAGGAGGGTGTGCCACTTCATCAAAGGATGTAGCGACGGCATACGTTTCACCGATGCAGTATCAGTCATACGACTGCGATCAACTTGCCTCAGAGTCTCAGCGACTGCAAGTGCGTGTGACCCAACTGGGTGGGCGCTTAGATGAAGCGGCTTCAAACGACAAGGCCATCACTGGTGTCGGGATGATTTTGTTTTGGCCAGCGCTATTTGCTTTGGGAGGAACAAAGCAACAAGAGGCCGAATATGCACGCCTAAAGGGCGAATACGATGCGATTCAACAGGCTGCGACGCTTAAGAAATGCCCTGGGCTGTTCCCGGTAGCGCAAACCGCTAAACCTGCTACGGCTCCGGTGGCGACCCCTGAGCCGGCAGCACAACCCATCGCCCCGAGTTCACCGGCACCCAGCGGACCCACTGACGTGCAGGCAACAACTCAGGCTGTGAAGTAACCACGCGAACTAGGCGGCGCACTTGCTCAGCACTCCGCATTAGCGGCGTTGAAAAAGTCAAATATGGTTCACGTTTCTCGGCGGGCGGAAACGTCCCCGGCGTCACGTCTCTGAACCGGTCCGCTTCAATGCAGATTACCTACCCGGCCCTGTGTCGGGTAATTTCGTCTGCGCTGTGGTCACCTTGCCACAAGCCACCGGAAGTTTTCGGATGCCCTAAAGCGGCGGTGATTCAGCAGGCCCGGACGGGGTATCAAGCCCGTCACCGGGGAACAAATCGGGGAATATATCGCCTTGTAGGTGGAAAATAACCAATTGAATCAAATGGTTATATCGATCTTTGGAATCCCGCCACGCCATTTATACAGAAAGCCCGCTTCCACAAGAAGCGGGCTTTTTCACTTGCGCGCCATGCACGTATGCTGAGCTCATGACCGCGTCCAAATCGCTTCTCATCGTCTACCACTCCATGACGGGTGGCACGCGTCAGATGGCCGAGGCCGCGCACGCTGGCGCGATGGCGGATGCCGGTATCGAGGTGCGCTTGCTGCAGGCCGCGCAGGCGGGTCCTGGTGATGTTCTGGCGGCGGATGGCTTCCTCTTTGCGTCGCCGGAAAACCTGGCGGCCATCAGTGGCCAGCTCAAGGATTTTTTTGACCGCACCTACTACGCCGTGCTCGACCAGATCAATGGCCGCCCCTATGCCAGCCTCATCTGCGCCGGCAGCGACGGGCACAACGCGGCCCGGCAGATCGAGCGCATCGCCACGGGCTGGCGCCTCAAGCCGGTGGCGGAACCACTGATCGTATGCACCCATGCACAGACGCCACAAGCCATCCTGGCGCCCAAGCAGATTGGCGACGATGACCTGGCGCGTTGCCGGGAACTGGGCGAGGCGATGGCAACGGGTCTGTCGCTGGGCGTGTTTTGAGCCCGGCTCCTCAGCCGAAGCACTGCCGCAGGTTGATGGTCGAGCGTTGCCCGACACCGACGAAGTGGGTGTCCAGCCAGGCCTGCGCGCGCTCGCGGCCCTGGCCCTTGAGCATGTCCAGGAAGGGCGCGTGCGCGAGCAGCTTGGTGTCGGTGCGGTGCAGACTGGCCACGCCACCGGTGTCCACCATGTGAAAGCGCAGCTTCTGCAGGCGGCGCTCCAGCCGGCCCAGGTTGAGCAAGGCGGGGCGGGACTGGTCGATGGCTTGCGCGAACATGCGCATCTCGCGCATGAAGTTGGCGCTGAAGGCCAACTCGACGATGCGCGCATCGATTTCGTCCACGGTCTGTGGCGTGCCTTCGCGCAACAGGGGGCTCAGCAGCACCAGCAACACGTCGGCCGATTCGCAGTCGTAGAACAAGGGGAACACCGCCGGGTTGGCGGAGTAGCCGCCGTCCCAGTAGGGCTGGCCATCGATGACCACCGGGTGGTGTATCTTGGGCAGGCAGGCCGAGGCCATCAACACATCGATGTCGATCTCGTGTTCGCGAAAAATGCGCAGTTTCCCCGTGTGGACCTGTGTTGTGCCCACGAACAGCTTGAACGGGCTGCTGGCCCGCAGACGCGGGAAGTCGATCTGCCGCTTGAGCAGATCGCGCAAGGGGTTGAGGTCCAGCGGATTGAGCTGCGAGGGCGAGAAGTGCCCGGCCCAGATGGCCAGCAGCCGCGATGACGGCGACAGGCTGGTGTTGTCGCCTTCGCCCTGCGCCACGATGCCGTTGTGGGGGCCTTGGTGGCCCAGTTCGTTCCAGAACCGGTCCAGCGCCTGGCGCGCGCCTTCGCGGCCACCCTTGGCCCAGCCGTCGGCCATCACCACCGCATTGATGGCCCCTGCGCTGCTTCCGCTGAGCCCTTCAAACGCGGTGCGTTCATCGGCTAGCAAGGCATCCAGCACGCCCCAGGTGAACGCCCCATGGGCGCCACCTCCCTGCAAAGCCAGGTTCAGCCGCGCCGCCGCGGGACGCCAGGCCCGCCAGTAACGCAAGAGAGCGCCTGGCCCCGAACCCGGCATGGCCGACTCGCGCACACGCCGCAGCCGCCGTAGCCGTTGAGGCAGTGTCTCGGCCTGATCGACAGTCACGTTCAACGGCGTGGAACTGGTGTCGGCGTGGGTCATGGAGCTCCCTTCTGGATGTGCCCTGTATAGGGTTTTCCCTTAGGCTACCACCGCGCGGTGAATTTGTCTGTGGCCTGCGCACAGGGCGTCACACTTGCACACACTCCATTGCAGCGTTCCTGACTCGGGTGTGCTAACTTGTGATCGAGTATCGAGTTTGTTATGCGCCACCTACTGCTTGTCCTTCCTCTCTTGCTGCTGGGCGTGCCCGCCTCGCAGGCCCAGGTGACCGTCAGCATTGGCATCAATCTGCCCGTGTACCCACAGTTCCAGCGCGTGCCTGGCTACCCGGTCTATTACGCGCCCGACGCGCCGACCAATTACTTTTTCTATGACGGTCTCTACTGGGTGTTCCAGTACGACAACTGGTATTCCAGCAGCTGGTACAACGGCCCGTGGCGGCTCGTGAGCCCGCACATGGTGCCGCTGTTCGTGCTGCGCGTGCCGGTGCGCTATTACCGCCATGCGCCCAGCTATTTCCGGCCCTGGCGGGCCGATGCGCCGCCGCGCTGGGGCGAGCATTGGGGCCGCGACTGGGAGCAGCGCCGCTCGGGCTGGGACCGTTGGGACCACCGTGCCGTACCGGCCCCTGCACCCTTGCCCAGCTACCAGGCCCGCTATCCGCAGAGCCGGTACCCACAGGCGTTCGAGCAGCAGCGTTCCATCGAGTCCGAGCACTACCGTTACCGGCCGCGTGAGCCGCAGTTCCGCGAGGAGCGTGAAGGCCGCGAAGTCCGGGGGCGCGACGAGATCCCGCCGCGCCAGCGTCCGGTGCCCTCGGTGGCCGCCCCCGAGCCGCGGCCACAAAGGCCTCAGGTGGTGGTGCCGGAGCAGCGCGGGCACGACATGGCGCGCCCTCAGCACGGCGAGCGGGAGCGGCAGGCCCAGCGGCCGGAGCCACCGGGGCGCCAGCGCGAGGAGCGGGCGGAGCGGCGTGAGCAGCAGCACCTAGGTGATCGCGGGGACCGGGGTGACAAGGGTGAGCGACGACGCGACCGCGGCGAAGATCGCGACGACGAGCGGCGCGGCCACCGCTGACGGCGGACGGGCCGCCAGGGTGCGCGCCGGATGTTCAGACCATCTGCTCGGGACGCACCCACAAGTCGAACTGTTCCGGCGTGACAGCCTCCAGTGCCAGGGCGGCCTCGCGCAAGGTGCTGCCCTCGTGTTGCGCCTTGAGCGCGATGGCGGCCGCGCGGTCGTGCCCGATGTGGGGGCTGAGCGCGGTCACCAGCATCAGCGACTGAGAGAGCAGGGCCGCGATGCGCGCCCGGTCGGGCGCCATGCCCCGCACACAATGCTGCTCGAAGCTGCGCATGCCATCGGTCAGCAGGCGCAGGCTTTGTTGCATGTTGTGGGCGATCAGCGGTTTGGCGGTGTTGAGCTCGAACTGCCCACCGGCGGCGCCCACGCTGATGGCGACGTCGTTGCCCATGACCTGCGCGCACAGCATCACCAGCGCCTCGCACTGTGTGGGGTTGACCTTGCCGGGCATGATGGAGCTGCCAGGCTCGTTGTCGGGCAGTCGCAGTTCGCCCAAGCCACAGCGGGGTCCGCTGGCCAGCCAGCGGACATCGTTGGCGATCTTGATCAGGGCGACGGCCAGCGTCTTGAGCGTGCCATGGGTGTTGACCAAGGCATCGTGGGCGGCCAGGGCAGCGAAGCGGTTGCCGGCGCAGCGCAGTGGCAGCCCGGTGGCCACGCCCAGCGCGGCCGCCATGCGCTCGCCAAACTGCGGGTGGGTGTTGAGACCGGTGCCCACGGCGGTGCCACCGATGGCCAGTTCGTGCAATGGCCCCAGGCTGAGCGTGATGGCGCGCTCGGCATGGACCAGTTGCGCTGCCCAGCCTGACGCCACCTGCCCCAGCGTGATGGGGGTGGCGTCCTGCAAGTGGGTGCGGCCGGTCTTGACGATGTCGGCCCAGGCCTGGGCGTGTTGCTGCAGCTGGCGGTGCAGGCCCTGCAGCGCGGGCAGGAGCCCGTGCACGGCGGCGTCCAGCGTGGCCAGGTGCATGGCGGTGGGCACCACGTCGTTGGACGATTGCCCGAGGTTGACGTGGTCGTTGGGGTGCACCAGGCGGGCCTCGCCGCGCCCGCCGCCCATGCGTTCGGAGGCGCGGTTGGCCAGCACCTCGTTGATGTTCATGTGGGTCTGCGTGGCCGACCCGGTTTGCCACACCGACAGCGGAAAGGCCTCTGCATGAAGACCCGCCAGCAACTCGTCGGCGGCTTGTTCGATGGCGGCGGCGCGCGCTCCGTCCAGCAGGCTCAGTTGGGCGTTGACGCGCGCGGCCTCGCGCTTGACGAGAGCCAGCGCGTGGATGAGTCCGGGCGGCATGCGTTCGGTGGAGATGGCGAAGAAGTGCAGCGAGCGCTGCGTCTGAGCGCCCCACAGCGCCTGTGCATCGACGGCCACGCCGCCCATGCTGTCGTGTTCGATGCGTTCGCCTGTGTTCATGACGCTGCTCCTTGCCGTGATGCCAACCACGGCTTGCGTGGAAAGGACGGCCCATCAGACACCCAGGGCGGCGGCTTGTCCAGCGGTACCACGCCGCCCATGCCGAAGGCCCGGTTCGATCCGGCTTGGAAAGCGGGCCGATATTTGCAAGAATGTGAATAACTGTGAGATAGGTTGCCGGCGCCGCCCGGGGTCGTCATCTCCAGACACGAGGAGCGCGCCATGCTCGATGACAACGCGGATTTCAAGACCATCAACGACGCCCATCCCCACATCGGGACGCAGCTCAAGGCCTTGTGGGGCAAGCCGGAATTCGTGTCCTACATGAAGTCGCTGACCAGCGACACCCGCGATGGCGCGCGGCACGGCTTTCGGGGCGAGGTGTTTTTTGCGCTGCACAGCCTGTCGGAGCAGCACACGCAGGCCTATCCCGACTACCAGGTTGCCAGCACGCTCGATCCCTGGGCCACCTCGGTGGGGGAATACAGGGCCACCTGACGGCCTGCCCCCCAGCGTCACCGTGCCGGCCGGTCCCTGAGCCGGCACAACACGGCCAGTGCGCTCAGGCCCAGGGCGGTCGACAGCCACATGGCCTGGGCGCCCCACCGGGCCACGCAGGCACCAAAAATCAAGGGGGCGAAAGCCTGCGCCACCCGCGACGGCGCCATGATCCAGCCTTGTCGGGCGCCATAGCCTTGTGGACCGAACAGCGCCAGCGGCAGGGTGCCCTTGGCGATGGTGAGGATGCCGTTGCCGCCGCCGTGCAGCACGGCGAACAGCGGGCTGGCCAGCGGGCCGAGCGCCAGCCACGCCAGCGCGCCCACGGGGTGGGCGGTGGCCGCCAGGCGGGCGGACCACAGCGGATGGTGTCGGCGCATCAGCCCGTATTCGGCCAGACGCCCTGCCACCTGGGCCGGCCCCACCAGGGCAGCGGTGGCCACCGCGCCGCTCAGTGTGGCGCCGTGCGCCATCAGCAGGGCGGGCAGGTGGGCGGCCATGGCGGTGCTGACGAACCAGGTCGCCGCGAACACATAGGCCAGGGCAGCGCCCACCCACATGGGCGAGGCCGTCGGACGGGGGGAGGCTGCGGTTGCCGGTCCCGCGCGGATGGTGGTGCCCGCCGCGGATGGCGTCTGGCGCTGCGGTTCGGGCGCCGCTGTGGTGGGCAGGCTGGCATTGAGCGGCAGGCCCAGCAGCAGGTGGAGCCCGCCCCAGGCCAGGCAGGCCTCGCGCCAGCCCCAGGTGTGGGCCATCCAGGCGCTCAGCGGCCAGCCGACCGTGCTGGCAAAACCGGCCAGCAGGGTGATGCCTGTGATGGCGGGACGGGCCGCCTGCCCATGCAGCCGGACCAGCGCGGCGAACGCGGCGTCGTACAGGCCGCCACCCATGGCCACGCCCAGCACCAGCCAGCCCAGCATCAGCACGGTGCTGTTCGGCGCGAGCCCCAGTGTGGCGAGCCCGGCGGCGAACAACAGGCTGGAGCCCGTCAGCACGCGCCGGCCGCCGTGGCGGTCGATGGCGCGGCCGCTGGCCGGCCCCAGCAGGGCGGAAACGCCCAGTGCCAAACTGAAGCCCAGCCAGACGCGGGTGCTGCTCATCGCCAGCTCGGCGGCCATGGCATCGGCCAGCATCGCCGGCAGGTAGTAGGACGACGCCCAGGCCAGGGTCTGCGCGCTGCCCAGGCGCAGGACCAGCCAGCGTGTCCGGGGCAGCATCAGCGGTGGGTCCGCCCCATGGCCCGGTTCAGGACCGGACCCAGCCCGACTCGCGCAGGGCCTGCTCGGTGTCGGCGGCCAGGGCGGGCACACGGGCAACCTCGGCCCGCAGTTCGTCGGAGAGGCTGCCGGTGGCCGCGAGTTTTTCGATCTGCGCAGACAGCGTGCCCAGGGCTTGCGCGCCCATGCTCACGCTGCTGCCCTTGAGGCTGTGTGCGCTGCGGCGCAGCGTGGGCAGGTCCTGTGCGGCGAGCAGACGCACCAGGGCTTGCGACTGCTCGGGCAGGCCATCCACATACAGCTGGACGATGCTGTCCAGCTCGTCGCCCAGGGCTTCGCGCAGTTCGTTCAGGGTGGCGTGGTCGATCAACTGCATCATGCGCGGCGTCGCTCAGGCGATATCGAGGGTGTGGAACTGGAATTGCCCTGCACGGCGGTCGGCGAAGTAGCAGACCAGGGTTTCCTTGACGGTGCGGAAGGCGATTTCGTCCCAGGGGATCTCCGCCTCGGTGAAGAGCCGCGCCTCCTGGGTTTCATGGCCGGGGTTGAAGCGGTCGCTGAGCAGGCGTGCGCGGTAGTACATGTGCACCTGGCCCACGCGCGAGACGTTGAGCAGGGTGTACAGCGGCCCGAGCTCGATTTCGGCGCCCGCTTCCTCATCGGTCTCGCGGGCGGCGCCTTCGGCGGTGGTTTCACCGAGCTCCATGAAGCCGGCCGGCAGGGTCCATTTGCCCAGGCGCGGTTCGATGTTGCGCTTGCACAGCAGCACCTGGGCGCCGGTCTCGCCCCACACCGGCACCGTGCCCACCACGTTGAGCGGGTTTTCGTAGTGGATGGTGTGGCAGGCTGGACAGACCGCGCGCACGCGCGTGTCGCCGTCATCGGGCACACGGTGTTGCACGGCGGTGCCGCAGACGCGGCAGTGGTTGACGGGGAAACGCGACAGCATGGCGGCAAGTGTAGCCGTGGGGCCGTGGTGCTGCGTCCAACACCCAGCGGGCGCGTGGCCCGGTCCGTCGCCAGTGCGCACGCTCAGGCGGCCACCACCTCGACGTGGATCGGGGTCAGCCCGCTCACGCCGCCGTCCATCACGTCGCCGGTCTTGACGGCTGCGACCCCTTCGGGCGTGCCGGTGTAGATCAGGTCGCCGGGTTGCAGATCCCAGGCGGCGGAGAGGTGTTCGATGGTCTCGGCGATGTTCCAGATCAGCTTGGAGATGTTGCTGCGCTGGCGGTCGACGCCATTGACCTGCACCCAGATGTCGGCCCGGGCGATGTCGCCGGCCTGGGCGGCGGGGGTGATGGGACCGATGGGAGCCGACTGGTCGAAGGCCTTGCCGATGCACCAGGGGCGGCCCTGCTTCTTCATGTCGTTCTGCAGGTCGCGGCGGGTCATGTCCAGCCCCACGGCGTAGCCGAAGATGTGTTTGTGCGCGTCGGCCGCCTGGATGTTCCTGCCGCCGGTGCCGATGGCCACCACCAGCTCGATCTCGTGGTGCAGGTTGCTGGTCTGGCGCGGGTAGTCGATGGTGGCGGTCTGGTCCGTCTCGGCCACCACGATGGCGTCGGCCGGCTTCAGGAAGAAGAAGGGCGGCTCCCGCCCGGTGAACCCCATTTCCTTGGCGTGCTCCTCGTAGTTGCGGCCCACGCAGTAGATGCGGTGCACGGGAAACAGGGTGTCCTGGCCCACCACCGGCACAAAGACGGTGGCTGGCGGCGCAAAGGTGAAGCGTGGTTCGCTGGGCATGGGGGCTCCTCTGGCTGGGTGAAAGGTGTCGCGGGCAGTGTGCCATGAGCCGCCGCGCCCGGACCACCGGCACCCCGGTTTTGTGGCCTGGGTTTATCCTATGCCGCCATGAAGCTCTACAACTTTTTCCGTTCGGGCACGTCGTTTCGCGTGCGCATCGCACTCAACCTCAAGGGCCTGCCCTACGTGTACCAGCCGGTGCACCTGCCCAAGGGCGAGCACCGTCAGGACGCCTACCGCGCCATCAGCCCGGATTCGCTGGTGCCCACGCTGGACGTGCAGGGCGACCCCGATCAGGCGCTGCTGAGCCAGTCCATGGCCATCATCGAGTACCTCGACGAGACCCACCCGACGCCGCCGCTGTTGCCCGCCGACGCGCTGGGTCGGGCCCAGGTGCGCGCCCTGGCCCAGACCGTGGCCTGCGAAATCCATCCGATCAACAACCTGCGCATCCTCAAGTACCTGGTGGGCACGCTCAAGCTCAGCGACGAACAGCGCAACGACTGGTACAACCACTGGACGGTCGAGGGCCTCAAGTCTTACGAACGCCGCCTGCAGGATCTGGCGCGGCAGCGTGCCGCGGCAGGCCTGCCGCCTTCGGTCTATTCCTATGGCGACACGCCCACGCTGGCCGATTGCTGCCTGGTGCCGCAGGTCGTCAACGGCACGCGCTTCGGCTTGGTCTACGAGGACCTGCCGCTGACCATGGCGGCCTTTGACGCCTGCATGAAGCTGCCGGCCTTCGAGCAGGCCCATCCCCGCAACTGCCCCGATTTCGAAGCCTGATGGGCGGGCCGTTGGCGGGTTGGCTGGTGCCCGACTGGCCAGCACCCGACGCGGTGCGGGCGGTGTTCACCACGCGCGGTGGCGGTGTGTCGGCGGCGCCTTTCGACAGCCTCAACCTCGGCGACCATGTGGGAGACGCCCCCGCCGCCGTGGCGGCCAACCGTGGCCGACTGCAGGAGACCCTGGGCGTCCAGGCGGTGTTCATGCAGCAGGTGCACGGCACCCGGACCGCCGATCTGGACCACGAACGCTCCCACGCCGCCACCCTGGTGGCCGACGCCTGCACCACGGCCCGCGAGGGGCTGGCTTGCACCGTGATGGTGGCCGATTGCCTGCCGGTGCTGCTGACCGACACCGAAGGTCGCTGGGTCGGTGCGGCGCACGCGGGTTGGCGTGGCCTGGCGGGGGTGGGTGACGGCCCTGGTGGCCGGGGCGTGATCGAATCGGTGATGGCCGATTTGTGTCGCCGTGCCTCGGAGGCCGGCGCGGCGCACACCGTGCAATGGCTGGCGTGGCTGGGGCCCTGTATTGGCCCACAGGCCTTCGAGGTGGGTGCCGAGGTGCGCGAGGCCTTTGTGGCCCACGATCGGGCTGCCGATGGCTGTTTCAGGCCACGCGGCCCGGACAAGTGCCTGGCCGACCTGCCCGCCCTGGCACGACAACGCCTGCAGCGCCTGGGGCTTAACGCTGTGTGGGGCAACGACGGCTCGCCACCCTGGTGCACCGTGACACAGGCCTCAGCTTTCTTTTCCCACCGTCGGGACGCCGGGCGGCTGGGCAGCACCGGCCGCATGGCCGCCTGCATCTGGCGCGTCTGAATGGCCCTGCGCCGCCTGAGCGGCCAGCCATGCCTCGTGTTCCGCAGCTTCGCGCGCCTTGATCGCCTTCTTGCGCGCCGGGGTCGACATCAGGTAAACCACCAATGCCAGGGGCCCGAGACCGTAAAGCAAAAAGGTCACAATGGCACCCAGGATGCTGCCTTGGGGATTCGTGGCTTCCGCGATGGCCATCATCACGGTGACATACAGCCAGGCTATGACAACCAGGTACATGGCGTTTGCGTCAGGGGGGTGGCGGGGGCGTTTTCGGACGATCGGCGTTTGTCAGCTGAAAGCCGTTGAGACTGCCGTTGCTGCAGGGTCATAATGAGACAACACGTAGGAGGCATGGATGAGTTCTGAACCCAATTGGCTGGCCGCGGCACAGCAGTTTCAACAGCAACTGGTCGACCAGTGGACGAAGATAGCGCAAGGTGCGGCCAGTGTGCCTGACCTGAGCCAAAACCCCCTGATGGCGGCCATGAATGCCGCCGCGCCCGGCGGCGCCGCTGGTTGGGGCCTGCCCCAGGGCGCCACCGACCTGTTCAAGGGCGCCAACGGGCAGCCGGTGTCCTTCGACATGGGCAAGCTCATGGAGATCCAGCGCACCTACCTGGCGGACGTGTCCGCGCTGTGGAACCAGGGTCTGCAGGCCAAGCCCATCGGCGACCGACGGTTCTCCAGCGAGGCCTGGAGCAAGAACCCGGTGTCCGCATTTTCCGCCGCCGCCTACCTGCTGAACGCGCGCACGCTGATGGCCATGGCCGAAGCGGTGCAAGGCGACGCCAAGACCCGCAACCGGGTGCGATTCTCGGTCCAGCAGTGGATTGACGCCAGCTCGCCCAGCAACTTCCTGGCCTTCAACGCCGAGGCCCAGAAGAAGGCCCTGGACACCCAGGGCGAGAGCATCGCCAAAGGCATGCAGAACCTGCTGCACGACATGAAGCAGGGCCACGTGTCCATGACCGACGAAAGCGTCTTCGAAGTGGGCAAGAACGTGGCCACCACCGAGGGCGCGGTGGTGTTCGAAAACGAGCTGTTCCAGCTCATCGAATACAAGCCGCTGGGTGCCAAGGTCTACGAGCGACCCTTCCTCATGGTGCCGCCCTGCATCAACAAGTTCTACATCCTCGACCTGCAGCCCTCCAACTCCATGATCCGCTATGCGGTGGAGCAGGGCCACCGCACCTTTGTGGTGAGCTGGCGCAACCCCGACGAGTCCATGGCCCAGGTGACCTGGGACCAGTACATCGAGGACGCCGTCATCCGTGCCATCGACGTGGTGCGCGACATCACCGGCGCCGACACCATCAACGCGCTGGGCTTCTGCGTCGGCGGCACCATGCTGGCCACCAGCCTGGGTGTGTTGGCGGCCCGCGGCCAGCACCCTGTGGAAAGCGCCACGCTGCTGACCACGCTGCTCGACTTCACCGACACCGGCATCCTCGACGTCTTCATCGACGAAAACTTCTGCAAGTTCCGCGAGATGCAGTTCGCCAAGGGCGGCCTGATGCCCGGGCGCGACCTGGCCACCACCTTCAGCTTCCTGCGCCCCAACGACCTGGTCTGGAACTACGTGGTGGGCAATTACCTCAAGGGCGAGACCCCGCCGCCCTTTGACCTGCTGTACTGGAACAGCGACGCCACCAACCTGCCCGGTCCCTACTACACCTGGTACCTGCGCAACACCTACCTGGAAAACAGGCTGGTCCAGCCCGGCGCGGCCACGGTGTGTGGCGAAAAGATCGATCTGCGCCAGGTCAAGCTGCCGGTCTACATCTACGGTTCGCGCGAAGACCACATCGTGCCCATCGGTGGCGCCTACGCCAGCACCCAGCACCTGCCCGGCCCCAAGCGTTTTGTGATGGGGGCCTCGGGCCATATCGCCGGCGTGATCAACCCGCCCGCCTCCAAGAAACGCAGCCACTGGATCGGCCCGGCCAACAAGTTCCCGGCCGATGTCAACGACTGGATCGCCAGCGCGAAGGAGCACCCCGGCAGCTGGTGGACCGACTGGTCGGACTGGCTCAAGGGGCATGCTGGCAAGCAAATTGCTGCACCCAAGGGCTATGGCAGCCGGGCCTACAAGGCCACCGAGCCGGCCCCCGGCCGCTATGTCAAGGCAAAAGCTTGACGTGAGTTCCCCCCGCGCCGCCTTTGGGTGGCATTTCCGCTGAGACATTGGCGTACGTGTAATTGTTATCTGACCTGCAAGAGGAGCCCTTCATGGAAGACATCGTCATCGTTTCGGCCGCCCGCACCGCCGTGGGCAAGTTCGGCGGCTCGCTCGCCAAGACCCCGGCCACCGAGCTGGGCAGCATCGTCATCAAGGCCCTTCTGGAGCGCACCGGCCTGCCGGTGGACGCCGTGGGCGAGGTCATCATGGGCCAGGTGCTGGCCGCTGGTGTCGGCCAGAACCCGGCCCGCCAGGCCATGATGAAGGCCGGTGTGGCCAAGGAAACCCCGGCCCTGACCATCAACGCCGTCTGCGGCTCCGGCCTCAAGGCCGTGATGCTGGCCGCCCAGGCCGTGGCCTGGGGCGACAGCGAGATCGTCATCGCCGGTGGCCAGGAGAACATGAGCGCCAGTCCGCACGTGCTCAACGGCAGCCGCGACGGCCAGCGCATGGGCGAGTGGAAGATGACCGACACCATGATCGTCGACGGTCTGTGGGACGTGTACAACCAGTACCACATGGGCATCACCGCCGAAAACGTGGCCAAGGCCCATGGCATCACGCGCGAGATGCAAGACGCGCTGGCCGCCGCCAGTCAGAGCAAGGCCGCCGCCGCCCAGGCCGCCGGCAAGTTCAAGGACGAAATCGTCGGCGTCAGCATCCCGCAGCGCAAGGGTGACCCGGTGGTGTTCAACAGCGACGAGTTCATCAACGGCAAGACCACCGCCGAGGTGCTCGCCGGCCTGCGCCCGGCCTTCGACAAGGCCGGCTCGGTCACTGCGGGCAACGCGTCCGGCATCAACGACGGCGCCGCCGCCGTGATGGTGATGAGCGCCAAGAAGGCCGCCGCCCTGGGCCTGACGCCGCTGGCGCGCATCGCCGCCTTCGGCACCAGCGGCCTGGATCCCGCCACCATGGGCATGGGCCCGGTGCCGGCCTCGCAGAAGGCCCTGGCCCGCGCCGGCTGGAAGGCCGGTGACGTGGACCTGTTCGAACTCAACGAAGCCTTCGCCGCCCAGGCCTGCGCCGTCAACCGGGCGCTGGACATCGATCCGGCCAAGGTCAACGTCAACGGTGGCGCCATCGCCATCGGCCACCCGATCGGTGCGTCCGGCTGCCGCATCCTGGTGACCCTGTTGCACGAGATGCAGCGCACCAACGCCAAGAAGGGCCTGGCGGCCCTGTGCATCGGCGGCGGCATGGGGGTTTCCCTCGCTGTCGAGCGCTGAAAAGCCGGCTAGCATGATTTCGTCACCAACGACAACACAGGAACACAGAACATGAGTCAAAAAGTTGCATACGTCACCGGGGGCATGGGTGGCATCGGTACCGCGATCTGCCAGCGCCTGCACAAGGAAGGCTTCAAGGTCATCGCCGGCTGCGGTCCCACGCGTGACCACGCCAAGTGGATCGCCGAACAGGCCGCCCTGGGCTACACCTTCTACGCGTCTGTGGGCAACGTCGGCGACTGGGATTCCACCGTCGAAGCCTTCACCAAGACCAAGGCCGAACACGGCAGCATCGACGTGCTGGTCAACAACGCCGGCATCACCAAGGACCGCATGTTCCTGAAGATGACGCGCGAGGACTGGTCGGCGGTGATCGAGACCAACCTCAACTCCATGTTCAACGTGACCAAGCAGGTCGTGCCCGACATGGTCGAAAAGGGCTGGGGCCGCATCGTCAACATCTCGTCGGTCAACGGCGAGAAGGGCCAGGCCGGCCAGACCAACTACTCGGCCGCCAAGGCCGGCATGCACGGCTTCTCGATGGCGCTGGCGCAGGAACTGGCGACCAAGGGCGTGACCGTCAACACCGTGAGCCCGGGCTACATCGGCACCGACATGGTCAACGCCATCCGCCCGGACGTGCTGGAAAAGATCGTGGCCACCGTGCCCGTCAAGCGCCTGGGCAAACCCAGCGAGATCGCCTCCATCATCGCCTGGCTGGCCTCGGAAGAGGGCGGCTACGCCACCGGCGCGGACTTCTCCGTCAACGGCGGCCTGCACATGGGCTGACCGATCTCGATCACCGCGGGCCGGCACTGCCGGCTCCTGCGGTGGTTCGACCGAGGAACCCCGCTGCGGCGGGGTTTTTTGCGTCTGGTGCCCTGCACCAG
The DNA here is from genome assembly GCF_038440225.1 of Hydrogenophaga sp. OTU3427. Classification (NCBI taxonomy): domain Bacteria; kingdom Pseudomonadati; phylum Pseudomonadota; class Betaproteobacteria; order Burkholderiales; family Comamonadaceae; genus Hydrogenophaga; species Hydrogenophaga sp. OTU3427. The sequence goes on from NZ_JASATI010000001.1 coordinate 215,160, forward strand.
CCAGTTCATTGGGCCGGTGCCAGCCAGCCGTTGATTTGCTCGAGGCTGCTCAGGGACGTGCCACCGACCAGCGATTCCAGCCGCACCCGGGACAGCAGATAGCCGTAGCGCGCTTGCGCCAGGTCACGCAATGCGAGCTGCTTTTGTTGCTCGGCGTTCATGGTGTCGATCAGCGTGCGCGCCCCGGCCTGGTAGGAGCGCTGGCTGGACAGCACCAGCTGTTCGGCCGAACGTACCGCCTGCTCCAGCGCGCGGACGCGCAACACGCCTTCGCTCACCCCCCGGTGTTCGCGGTGTACGCGCACGCCCAGTTCGCGGCGGGTGGCTTCCCATTGCTCCTCGGCGCGCAGGTGTTCGGCCATGGCCTGGCGCACCACCGATTGGACCTGACCGCCGGCGTACAGCGGCAGGTTGAGCTGCAAGCCCAGCAACCGGTTGGTGTAGCTGGAGCGGGGGGCGGTCACGTTCTCGCTGGCGCTGCGGCTGATCTGGGCGATGGCATCCAGCGTGGGCAGGTGTGCGCTTTGGGCCTTCTGGACCTCGATCCTGGCCATCTCGCGGCGTGCATTCCAGGCCCGCAGTTCCGGGTTGCTGGCTTCCGCCAAAGCGATCCAGTCACCCACCTGTGGCGGATCGGGCGGCAGCAGCGGCAGGCGCAGCGGGTCCAGCCGCGCCAACGGCTCCACCGGGCGCTGGACCATCACCTCCAGCTGGCGGCGGGTGAAGTCCAGGTGCTGCCGCGCCTCGAGTTCCTGTGCGCTGTTCATGTCGAGCCGGGCCTGCGCGTCGTCGATGTCGGTGCGCGTGCCGGAACCGGCCTGCAGACCCTTGCGTGCGGCATCCAACAAGGTGAGCAGCGTCTTGCGCTGCGTCAGCACCAGATCCAGCTGGTCCTGCGCCAACAAGGCTTCCATGTAGGCGCTGGTCAGGCGCACCCGCAGGTTGAGCTGCTCCTGCTCCAGCGTGGCCTGCGTATCGTCGACAGCACGCTGGGCCTGGTCCACGCCCAGCGCCAGGGGGCGGCGGTAGAGCGGCTGGCGCAGGGTCAGTGTCTGGTTGTGGCTGTAGAACCGTTCGCTGGTGTCCGCCAGCTGCCCGAACACTTCCTGCGTTCGGTCCAGGTCGTTGAAGTTGCGGCCGGCGCTCAGTCCGACGTTGGGGTAGAGCAGGGCACGCGCCTGCGGCAAACGCTCGGCACCGGCGGTGGCGGCAGCGCGGGCGGCGCGCAGCGTGGCGTCGTTGTCCAGCGCGGCCTGGTAGCTTTGCAGCAGGTCCAGGGCCCGTGACGGCGCGGGCAGCAACAGCAGCATGCCGCAAACCGCTGCGCCCATGGCTTGCAGGCCGCTGCGGCGCGCAAGGCACCACTGTCCGAGGTGCGGGCGCATGCTCACTCCTCCTTCATCGATGCCGCCATCCGCTTGGTCAGCGGGTGCAGCAGGTAGGTCAGCATGGAGCGCTCGCCGGTCTTGATGACAATTTCGGCTGGCATGCCGGGTTGCATCTGGCGCCCGCCGAGGGCCTTCATGCCTTCGGGTGTCAGGCGCACGCGTGCCAGGTAGTAGGACACGTTGGTCTGCGCTTCGGTCAGCAGGTCGCCCGAGACCGACAACAACTCGCCCTGCACCACCAGCTGCGGCGCGTGCGAGAAGGCCGAGAAGCGCACGTCGGTGGGCAGCCCGGGGCGCACCCGGTCGATCAGGTGGGGGTCGATGCGGGCCTCCAGCAGCAGGGCCTCCCCCTGGGGCACGATGTCCATCAGCTTCTGCCCCGGCTGGACCACCGCGCCGACGGTCTGCACGCTGAGTCCCACCACCTGGCCGCTGGCCGGTGAGCGGATCTCGGTGCGCTCCAGGTCGGTGCGCGCCGCCGGGTATTTTTCAGCGTCCGACTGCACCTCACGCACCACGTTGGCGAGTTCGGTGTCCACCTCTTTGTGGTATTCGGCCTGACGCGCCTGGGCACGCTGGCGCAACTCGGCGACAGCGGCGCGGGCGCGCGTCATGCTTCCCGCCAGTTCGGCCATGCTGGCATTGACGTCGGCCGCCATGCGCTCGAGCTCGAGCTGGCGGTTGCGCGGCGCATACCCTTCCTGCACCAGCCCCTTGGTGTGGCGAAGCTCTTCTTCCACCGAGTCCAGCTGGCTGCGCCGGTGACCCAGCATGGCCTCATTGGCCTGCAGCAAGGCCTGCTGCCCGGCGATGTTTTCTTCGATGCTGCGCAACTCCGCCTGCAGGCTGGCCTGGCGCGAGCGCAGCAGCTGGGCCTGCGTCGCCATCTGCGAACCAATCTGCGGGTCGGTCGCGGCCTGTTGCAGGTCGGGGTGGAACACCAGCGTGCGACGACCCTGCTGCTCCGCGATCAACCGCGCTTCCATGGCGCGCAGGCCCAGGTAGCGCTGGCGTATGGCCTGGTAGGTGGCGCTCGCGACCGCTTCGTCCAGTTGCACCAGTGGCTGACCTTCACGGACCATGTCCCCCTCGCGCACCAGCACCTGCTTGACGATGCCACCGCTCAGGTGCTGCACCGCCTTTCGCTTGGTGTCGATGGCCACCACGCCCTGGCTCGGCACACCTTCGTCCAATGGGGCCCAGGCGGCCCACAGGAGAAACCCGCCCAGGCCCAGGCCCAGGGCCCACAGCCCGACCCGGGCGGCATGGCGGGTATCGGTCGGCGGCGGGGCGATGGCGTCCGTCGACTCGATGGGCGTGGCGGTGGGGTGCATGGCCATGGGTGGTGGAGGGTGTGGGGTCGGGTGCTGGCGCGTGGGGGTTCAGACGGGCTGTGGCTGGCCCGCCGCGCTGGCGCCGGGATGCAAGGGCGCGGCGGCGCCATCGCGCTGGGCCGTGAGCCACGCCAGCCCCTGGTCGCGGGGACCTTGCCATTGCAGCCGCCCGCCTTGCAGCAACACCAGCTGGTCGGCGAGCTTGAGCACGCTGGCCCGGTGCGAGATCAGCAGCACGGTCTGGCCGCGCGCCTTGATGGCCTCCAGCGCCTGGAGCAGGGCATTCTCGCCCGCGTCGTCCAGGTGGGCATTGGGTTCGTCCAGCACCACCAGGGCAGGCTGGCCGTACAGGGCACGGGCGAGGGCGATGCGTTGGCGCTGCCCACCCGACAAGAGGCCGCCGCCCGGCCCGATGGGGGTGTCGTAGCCCTGCGGGAAACGCAGAATCGTGTCGTGCAGGCCGGCGCTGCGCGCGGCGGCGATGACCATGTCGCTGTCCACCGGCCCGAGCCGCGCGATGTTGTCGGCGATGGTGCCTTCGAACAGGCTCACGTCCTGCGGCAGGTAGCCGACCTGTGGCCCCAGTGCGGCACGGTCGGCACCGCCCAGCACCAGACCGCCCCAGCGCACCTCACCCTTCACCTGGGGCCAGATGCCCAGCACCACACGCGCCAGGGTGGACTTGCCCGAGCCCGACGGCCCCATCACCACGGTCAGCTGGCCCGGTTCCAGGGTCAGGTGGGCGTCCTGCAGCAGCGGTTGTTCGCGGCCGTCAACGAAGGCGCTGACGGCGCGCAGCACCAGGTGGCCGCCAGGCGAGCCGGTGTCGGGCGTCGCGCTGGGCCCGCTGGCCAGCAGCTGTTCCAGGCGGCGGTAGGCGGCCCGGGCGCCTGCCAGGCTGCGCCAACTGCCCACCAGGGTGTCGATGGGCGTCAGCGCGCGTGTCATCAGCACGTTGGCGGCAATCATCGCGCCCGGGGACAAGCCACCGTCCAGCACCAGCAGCGCGCCCACCGCCAGCACCAGGGACTGCTGACCATAACGCACCCACTTGCTCCACGCGGTGAGCCGGTGGCTCAGGTCCTGTGCGCTGGCCCGAGCCTGAATGGCCTTGTCCAGCCGCGTGGTCCAGCGCCGCTGCAGCGGGCGCAGCATGCCCATGGCTTCCACCACCTCCACGTTGCGCAGCTTGCCCTGCAGGTAGCCGTCGGCCTCTCCTTGCGCGCGCGCCGCAGCGTGGGCGGGTGCCGTGGTGCGGCTGTGTCCCAGCCACGCCAGGGCGGCCTGGACCAGCACGAAGCCGATGGCCACCCCGCCCAGCCAGGGATGCAGCATGAACATCACGCCGATGTAGATGGGCGCCCAGGGGGCATCGAACAGGGCCAGCATGCCCTGGCCGGTCATGAACTGGCGCAGCTCGGTCAGGTCGCCCAGCGCGCGGGCGGGATGGGCATCGCGTGCCTGCCAGTGGCTGGCGAAGCTGGCGTCAAAGACGGGGCGGGCGAGCAGGGCATCCAGCCGCACGCCAATGCGCACCAGCAAGCGCGCACGGGCCCATTCGGCCACCGCCACCAGTCCGAAGAGGAACAGCGCCACCAGCGACACCGCGAGCAGCGTCAGTTCGCTGCGGCTGACCAGCACGCGGTCGTAGATCTGCAGCATGTACAGCGTGGGGGTCAGCATCAGCAGGTTGGCGACCAGGCTGAACACGCCGGCGCTGGCGAATGCGAGCGCGAGCCCCCGCAGCGCCGTCGCCACGCCGTGTTGATCGGGCGTGCGGCGTGCGGTGTTCGGTGTTTCAGCCATGCCGGTCAGCCCTGTGCGGCCAGCGGGACGGCGCCCTGCGTGGGTGCCGTTTTCGCCAGGCGGACCGCCTGTGTGGCGTTGGCGAGCTGGGGCAGGACTTCGTCACGCGGGCCAAAGGCGTGCTGCATGCCCTCGCGCAACACCAGCAGCTTGTGCACCACCACCAGCACGTTGGTGCGTTGGGTGATCACCACGAAGGTGGTGCCCTGGGCGCTGAGCTGCCGGATGGTCTGTGCCAGCGCGATGTCGCCGGCCTCGTCCAGGCTGGCGTTGGGTTCGTCGAGCACCACCAGCACCGGGCGGCCATACACGGCACGGGCCAGGCCAATGCGCTGGCGCTGGCCACCGGACAAGACAGCGCCGTCGGGACCGACGGGTGTGTCGTAGCCCTGCGGCAGCGACACGATGAAATCGTGCAGGCCCACGTGGCGTGCGGCGGCCTCCACCCGCGCCAGATCGGTGAGGCCGAAGCGGCCGATGTTCTCGGCCACCGTGCCCTCCAGCAAGGCCACGCCTTGGGGCAGGTAGCCCACATGGGGCCCCAATTCGTCCTTGTTCCAGCCGTGCATGTCCACGCCGTCCAGGCGCACCTTGCCCGCCGTGGCCGGCCACAGCCCGGTCAGCAGGCGCGCCAGCGTGGTCTTGCCGGCGGCGGACGGCCCGATCACCCCCAGCACCTCGCCGGGCTGCAGGCGAAAGTTCAGGCCTTTGAGAATGGGGGTGCTGGTGCCCGGTGCCGCGGCGGCGAGTTGCTCCACCGTCAGCGCGCCTCGTGGTGCCGGCAGCGGCATGGGTTTGTCGTCGTTGGGCAAGCTGTCCAGCAACTGCAGCAGCCGGGTCCGCGCGTCGAGGGCCGTCACCACCGCGCGCCATTGGGTGATCATCAGCACCAGCGGCGCCAGCATGCGCCCGCCCACCACCGAGCCGACCAGCACCATGCCCGGCCCACCGGGCAGCCCGTCGCGCAGCAGGAGCCAGGCGCCCAGGCCCAGCAGCATGGAGGCCACGGTGGACTGCACGAAGCGGGCCGCCGCCTGGAACCAGCCGCCATGGTCGGACCCACGGGCCTGCAGCGACAGGGATTGCTGCTGCAGGTCGTGCCAGCGCCGCCGCACGTTCTGCAGCATGCCCATGGCCTGCACCACTTCGGCGTTGGACATGGACTGCTCGACCTGGTGCTGCGCGGCCATGGCCTTGAGGTTGGCCTCGCGTATGGGCGACTGGGTGCCACGCTGGTTGAGCCAGGTCAGCAGCACCTGCACACAGGCGCCGAACAGGGCGGCCCAGGCCAGCACCGGGTGTATCCAGGCCAGCACGGCCACGAACACCAAGGCCACGGGCAGTTCCATCAGCGCGCCGACGGCCGGGTTGCCCAGGAAGTCGCACACCGTGCGCAGATCCTGCAAGGGCTGCGGGCGGGCGCTGCCCGAGGTCAGCAGCGCATGGCGGTAGATGGCACGGAACACCGAAGGGGCCAGCCGGCGCTCCAGCGCCGTGCCGCAAGACCGCAGCGTCGCGCTGCGTGTCCATTCGAGCACCTCCATCAGCGCGGTGGCACCCAGCACCAGCAGCGTGAGCATGAGCAGGGTCTGGTGGTTGCGGCTGTTGAGGACGCGGTCGTAGACCTCGAACATGTAGAGGGTCGGTGCCAGCACCAGCAGGCCGGCGACCAGACTGAACGCCGCCGCGCGGCGCAGGGCGGGCTGCACCGTCTGCAGGGCCTGTTGCCATTCGGACGACGGGTCTGGACGGGTCATGTTTCAGCGTGGTGCATGGAGCCTGTGCCTGTGCCTGTGGTGGGCCATGGTAGCAGGCGACCCGTGTGTTTCAAGTGGGACATCGGTGGCCGACCGGCCCTCGCGCACGCCGGTGGAAAAAAGGCCCATCCCACACCTGCTGCCAGGATGGGATGGGCCGAGTGGGTGGATCACACAGGCGGTATCAGGCGCTGAAGTTCACCGTTTCGGACTCGAAGTTCAGGGCGAAGGTGTTGTCGTACACGCCCACGGTGCCCAGCGGAATCGTGTCGCTGATCGAGTAGGCGGGGCCGACGTTGATGGCGCCGGAGTCAAACACCACGTCGTAGCCGCCGGTCATCTTCAGGACGTCGAACACGTAGCTGAAGTTGAAACCGAGGTCGGTGTCGTTGTTCAGGCTCGCATTGGGGTCCAGCGACAGTTCGAACTCGACCAGGTTGTCGTTGTCGACGTCGTAGCTCGACGCGTTGGTCAGCACGATGTCGCTGCCAAAGGTGAAGGCCGCGGTCGATCCGTCCTCGTAGGTGATGATGCCTGGCAGGCTGTTGGCGGTCAGCGTGAAACTCTGCAGGAAATTCATCGCCGCCGACAGGTCCAGATCGGCCAGTTCGATGCTGCCCCAGGCCACACCGATGTCGAAACCAATGTCGAAGGGGTTGGGGATGCCCAGTATGGTGAACACCAACTCATCCACGTCCAGGCCCAGATCCAGGAAGCTGTTGCTGGCGTCATCGCCGGTGATGGTGGTGGTGGCCACCCCGGTCAGCGCGCTGACATCCACGTCCGGCCATTCGAAGGTCAGGGAGAAGCCGGCGGGCAGATCGATCTCGATCACCAGGTCGTCGCTGTCGATGTCGATGATGTTCTCATTGGCATCCCACGGCCCAAAAGCGGTGTCGATGATGTTCCAGGTGCCCAACTCGCCAAAATCAAGCCCCGCCTTGAGGGTGGCGTAGAAATGGAAAATGAAATCCAGCACGTAGCTGCCTTCAGGTCCCTCGGTGTTGAAGAGCGCCCCCGGCAGGATGGACGCGCTGGAACTGATTTTCAGAACGTCCGTGGTCTTGTTGTACTGGGTGCCCACGTCGATGTCGTAGGGCAGTTCGGCATCGATGCTGCCGCCGTTGAAGTCGAGGTCGGACTCGAAGCCCGCTTTCAGCTCGCCTGTGGATGACCCGTAGGCAAAACTGCCGGCCGAGGCGCTCCAATCGGTGTCGACGCCAAAGAAGCGCTCATCGCTGAACGTGTACGCCTCACCGCTGTCCCAGATGCTCTGGTCGTTGGCCTCGAAGGTGGTGTCGAGCTCGTTGTTGTTGTACTCCTGCACGATGGCCACGCTGGTGGTCGCCGTCTGCTCGTCGCCGTTGGAGGTTTCCTTGGCCACGGCGGTGATGCCGAGGTTGAAGTTCACGTCCGTGTTGGCCGGCAGCGTGAGCTTGAAGTCTCGAACGAGTTGGTCGGGCTCGTCCACCGGGTTGTAGGTGGCGCTCTGGTCCAGCGTGACATCACCGGGGATGCCCGACAACACGATCCGGTCCATGAACTCCGAGCTGTCGGCGTCGGTCTGCGAGGTCGTCACCCGCACGATCACTTCGTTGACCGTGGCGCCGGCCAGGATTTCGTAGCTCAGGTTGGGCACGTCGGCCACCGCGGTGATGTTCACCGTGACCTCGGCGAAGTCGGTGCCGCCGTGGTTGTCCGTCACGCAGTAGGTGAAGGTGTCCTCGCCCGCGTAGTCTTCGTCGGGGGTGTACAGCACGGCGTCGCCCACCAGCAGGTCGGCGTCGTCGCCGTCCACGATGCTGACCGTGCCGTGCAACACGTCATGCACCTCGGTGATGATCAACGTATCGCCGTCGGCATCGGTGTCGTTGTCCAGCACCTGAAACACGGTGCCGGCCGGCACGGTGGAGGGATCGTCCAGGCCGTCCTGTCCGTCTTCAAAAATGTTGTAGCTGTCGTCCACCGCGTCGGGCGCGGCCGGCGCGACGGTCACCAGCTTGGAGGAGTCCGTCCGGTGGCCGCCGAGTTTGCCGATGCTGGTCATGCGGGCGCCAAACTCCACGTGGGCGATGTCGTCCAGTGTCAGGGTTTCGGTGGGGTGGCTCAGGACGAAGGTGGTGAGCTGGATGTCGTCCTTCTTGAGGCCGGAGTTGCCGAACTCCACGCCCACGTCGAAGGGCGCGGCGGCACCGGACATGGTGGCGCCATTGCCCAGGTCGATCACGTTGACGGTGTCGAAGTCCGTCACCTTGGGGCCGGTGGCGCCCAGGCCCGCCAGCAGGGTGCCGTCCTTGAAGTCAAAGAACAAGGCGCGCAGGTCGCCGATGGCGCCCGACGGCGCAGTCAGCACCTGGACCGTGAAGTGGATGTCGCCATCCACCTCCACGGCCGTGACCTGTACGGACGGGCCGCCCTTGGGATCGGGTATGTTGAAGGTGATACTTCGTGTGCATTCGTCAGCCATTTTTATCTCCAGAAAAGATCAATGGGCCGAGCACCGGCTGTTGTTGTTCAGTCAGGCCCCACCCTCCTTCAGGCGTCATGGCAACTCGGCCGTCTCCGCGTTTCCGGGAGACCCGTCGTTTTCCGGACCTGCCTCGCGGCAGGGGTAGCTTGGGCATTAACAGACGTTGGCCTCGGCGGGCGCGCGATGGCCAGCCGGTGTTTTAGGCCTGTCGTTTACAAAAGTAAACATTTCATTCGGGGGGCTTGCTTAAGCAGCCGCTTGAAAATGCTGTAAATGGGTGTTTGACGTATCAAGCGTGCGCAAGAGCGCGTTTGAACGAAAGTTGCTACCCAGATCCCGCCCAAGACCGCGAAGATAATTTTTGTAACACCCAACAGTGCCTGTCGGTCCGGGGGGTCTTCCGGTAGCGCCTGTCCATTCCCTGAGCGGCTTGCGCTACAGTGCCGGACGGCTTGTGGGCACCCGCCCCTGGGCAAGCCGCCGGAAGTGACCGACAACGTGAACGACAAGCCATCCTCCCCCGGGCACAGCCCCTGGCGCCTGTCCGTCGCCCCGATGATGGGCTGGACCGACCGGCATTGCCGCTACCTGCACCGCCAACTCACGCGCCACACCCTGCTCTACACCGAGATGTTGACCACGGGGGCGCTGATCCACGGCAACGCCGCCCAGCACCTGCGCTTCAACGAGGAAGAGCACCTGGTGGCGCTGCAGCTTGGCGGCAGCGAGCCGGCCGATCTGGCGCGCTGCGCCGTGCTGGGTGAACAGCGCGGCTACGACGAGATCAACCTCAACTGCGGTTGCCCGAGCGAACGTGTGCTGCGCGGCGCTTTTGGCGCCTGCCTGATGAACGAGGCTCCGCTGGTGGCCGACTGCGTGAAGGCCATGGTCGACGTGGTCGACATCCCGGTGACGGTCAAGCACCGCATCGGCATCGACAAGATCGAAAGCTACGACTTCGCCGCCGACTTCGTGGGCACGGTGGCCGAGGCCGGTTGCAAGGTCTTCATCGTGCATGCCCGCAACGCCTGGCTCAAGGGACTCTCGCCGAAAGAGAACCGCGAGATACCGCCGCTGCGCTACGACATCGTCTACCGCCTCAAGCGCGAGTTCCCGCACCTGACCTTCTCCATCAACGGCGGCATCAAGACCAACGCCGAAATCGCCGAACACCTGCGGCACGTGGACGGCGTGATGATCGGCCGCGAGGCCTACCACCACCCCTGGCTGATGGTGGACTGGGATGCCGAGTTCTACGGCGACACACCGCGCGAGCTGACCCGCGAGGCCGTGGAGGAGGCCATGGTGGCCTACATGGAGCGCGCCCACGGCGAGGACGGCGTTGGCTGGTACTCGGTGGCCAGCCACATGCTGGGCCTGCGCAACGGCCTCAAGGGCGCCCGGCGCTGGCGCCAGGTGTGGAGCGACCACCACCTGAAGCCGGAGCCGCCGCGCGCCGTGTGGCAGCGGGCGAACACCCGGCCCGACCACGAGACCCTGGCCGCCTGAGCGCGTGCGTCAGAGCCCGACCGGCCGCAGGTCCAGCTGCCCGCCACGCACCCCAGGGCACCAGAAGTAGGCGCCGGTGTCCGGTGTGGTGAAACGGAACAGGGCGTCGGTGATGCCGTCCTCGGCTCCCGACATGCGGCGCAACTGGGCCTCGAAGGCGTCGAAACTGTGGCCGAAGGCCACGAACACCAGGCCGCCCTCGTTGCCCTCGACCCAGGGCATGGAGCGGCGCAGCACAAAGGCCTCGGGCTCGAAGTTTTCCTGTGCCGTGCGCTTGACGTGGGCTGATGCTGGCGCATCGTCCAGTTCTTCGTTGCTGTCGCGTTCGCGGCCCACGCCGTGGTCCTGCTGTTCGCGCGTCATGGCATCGAACTCGGGCAGGTTGTGGCGCCAGCGCTGCACGGCCGCAAAGCTGGAACCGGCCAGCACACCGGCATCCGGTGCCACGACGGCCGCCGCCAGCGCATCGTCGCCGGTGGGATTTTCGGTGCCGTCTTCGTAGCCGCTGAGGTCCTTGCCACCGGCGTGCAGGAAGGTGTCGGTGATGCGCTGTGGATCGAAGGCCGGGGCGAGCAGTGCCGTGAGCTTGCGGCTGCGGTGCAGCAGCTCACCCCGGTCGTCGCCGCGCAGCCACAGCCACAAGGCGGCCGGCGTGGCGGGCAGGCGCACCTTGGCGCCAGGCATGCCGTTGAACTGGCGAAGGCCCTCGACGCTGGCACCCAAGCGGGCCACCAGGTCGGCCCCCAGGCCCACCACCAGGCCTTCGCCGGTGGCCTGTGCGGCCAGCGCGCGCAAGGCCTCGCGGGGATCGGCGCCTTCGCGCAACAGAAAGCTGATGTAGCGGGCCTGCGGTGGCAGGGGCGCGAGGATGCCGGGTTGGGGCAAGGCGTGCGTCACGAAACAACTCCAGAACGTGTCGCCGCAATGTAGCAGGCGACAGGGCGCGATCCCCGCAGCAGCGATCGTCAGATCGCCGCTTCCAGTCCGTTGCGAAAGTGCTCGCGCATGCGCTGCGCGGCCAGTTCGGGGTTGCGGGCCAGCAGGGCCTTCATCAGGGCGCTGTGCTCCTGCAGCGACTCCTGAAGGCGCCCGGTCTTGAACAGCGAGTTGTGGCGGTTGAGCTTCATGACCTTGCGCAGGTCGCTCACCATCTGGTCGCGCCAGCGGTTGTCGGCGATGTCCAGCACGGCCATGTGGAACCGCTCGTTGAGTTCGAAGAAGCGGGCGCGCTGGCGTTCGGGGTCGCGCGCCGCGGCTTCCAGTTCCGCGTGCAGGGCCTGCAACTGCTGCAGCTGTTCCTCGCTGGCACGCTGTGCCACCACCGCCACCGCGTCGGACTCGAGCAGCGACAGCAGGTGGTAGACGTCGCTCAGGTCCTTGTCGCTGACCTCGGTCACGTAGGCGCCACGCCGCACCTTCATGGTGATCAGGCCTTCGGCGGCCAGCACCTTGAGGGCTTCGCGCAGCGGGGTGCGGCTGATGCCCAGCTCGTCGGCGATCTTGAGTTCGTCGATCCAGCTGCCCGGCTCCAGCTCCCGGCTGAAGATGCGCTGGCGCAGGCGTTCCGCCACCTCTTCGTAAAGGGCGCGGGGGATGATGGTGGCGTCGGAGCGGGCGTCTGGCATGCGGTGCGTATTCTAACCTCTACTTAATTTTGCATCAATAATTATGAATCATGTAGAATCGCCGCACCCCTGGAAACCCTGAGTCATTGCCATGAGCACGTACGAATTCAAGCCTGCCAGCCTGTCTGATTGGGAAAAAGCCGCCGCCAAGTCGCTCAAGGACAAGCCACTGTCCAGTCTCAACTGGATCACGCCCGAAGGCATCACCGTCAAGCCGCTCTACACCGCGGAAGACACGGCCCAGCTGCCGCTGACGAACACCCTGCCGGGTTTCGAGCCTTTTCTTCGCGGCCCGCAGGCCACCATGTACGCGGTGCGCCCATGGACCATCCGCCAGTACGCCGGCTTTTCCACTGCCGAGGAATCCAACGCCTTCTACCGCAAGGCGCTGGCCGCCGGCGGGCAGGGCGTGTCGGTGGCCTTCGACCTGGCCACGCACCGCGGCTACGACAGCGACCACCCGCGCGTGACCGGCGACGTTGGCAAGGCCGGTGTGGCCATCGACAGCGTGGAGGACATGAAGATCCTGTTCGACAGCATCCCGCTGGACAAGGTCAGCGTGTCCATGACCATGAACGGCGCCGTGCTGCCGGTGCTGGCGGGCTACGTGGTGGCGGCCGAGGAGCAGGGCGTGGCGCAGGACCAGTTGTCTGGAACGATCCAGAACGACATCCTCAAAGAGTTCATGGTGCGCAACACCTACATCTACCCGCCCGAGCCGAGCATGCGCATCATCGGCGACATCATCGAGTACACGGCGCAGCACATGCCCAAGTTCAACTCGATCTCGATCTCGGGCTACCACATGCAGGAAGCCGGTGCCAACCAGGCGCTGGAGCTGGCCTTCACCCTGGCCGACGGCAAGGAGTACGTGAAGACCGCCATCGCCAAGGGCATGGACGTGGACGAGTTCGCCGGCCGGCTGAGCTTCTTCTGGGCCATCGGCATGAACTTCTACCTGGAGATCGCCAAGATGCGCGCCGGCCGCCTGCTGTGGACGCGCATCATGAAGGGCTTCAACGCCCAGAACCCCAAGAGCCTGATGCTGCGCACGCACTGTCAGACCTCGGGCTGGTCGCTGACGGAGCAGGACCCCTACAACAACGTGGTGCGCACCACCATCGAGGCCATGGCAGCGGTGTTTGGCGGCACGCAGTCGCTGCACACCAACAGCTTCGACGAAGCCATCGCCCTGCCCACCGAATTCAGCGCCCGCATCGCGCGCAACACCCAGCTCATCATCCAGGAAGAGACCCACATCACCAGCGTGGTCGATCCCTGGGCCGGCAGCTACATGATGGAGACCCTCACCAACGACATGGCTGAGAAGGCCTGGTCCATCATCGAAGAAGTCGAGAAGATGGGCGGCATGACCAAGGCCGTGGACAGCGGCTGGGCCAAACTCAAGATTGAGGCCAGCGCGGCCGAGAAGCAGGCCCGAATCGACTCCGGCAAGGACGTGATCGTTGGCGTCAACAAGTACAAGCTGAAGAAGGAGGATCCGATCGAGATCCTCGACATCGACAACGTCAAGGTGCGCGACGGCCAGATCGAACGCCTGCAGAAGATCAAGGCGACACGGGACACCGTCAAGGTGAACGCGGCGTTGGCCGCCCTGACCGCCGCCGCCGAAGCCGGTACGGGCAACCTGCTGGACCTGGCCATCCAGGCCATCCGGCTGCGCGCCACCGTGGGCGAGGTGAGCGATGCGCTGGAAAAGGTTTTTGGGCGCCACCGCGCCGACACACAAAAGGTGACCGGGGTGTACGCAGCCGCCTACGACAGCGCCGAGGGCTGGGAGCAGCTCAAGGCCGAGATCAACGAATTCGCCACCGCCCAGGGCCGCCGCCCGCGCGTGATGATCAGCAAGCTGGGCCAGGACGGCCACGACCGTGGTGCCAAGGTGGTGGCCACGGCCTTCGCCGACCTCGGTTTCGATGTCGACATGGGCCCGCTGTTCCAGACGCCCGAGGAGTGCGCTCGCCAGGCGATCGAGAACGACGTGCATGCGGTGGGCGTGTCGACGCTTGCCGCCGGCCACAAGACCTTGGTCCCGGCCATCATTGCCGAGTTGAAGAAGCAGGGCGCCGACGACATCATCGTCTTCGTCGGTGGCGTGATCCCGCGCCAGGACTACGACATGTTGTATGAGGCCGGCGTCAAGGGCATCTACGGTCCTGGCACCCCCATTCCCGCCAGCGCCAAGGACGTGCTGGAGCAGATCAAGAAGGCCATCGGGTGACCCCTGAGGCGGTTTTTGACGGCGTGGTGCGGGGGCAACCTGCCCAACAGCGGCGTGCCATGGCCAAGGCCATCACGCTGCTCGAATCGACCCGGGCGGACCACCGCCTGCAGGCCGACGCCCTGCTCACCGACCTGCTTCCCCACACCGGCCGCGCCTTCCGGTTGGGGATCAGCGGCGTGCCGGGTGTGGGCAAGAGCACCTTCATCGAGGCGCTGGGCCTGTACCTCATCGGGCTGGGCCACCGCGTGGCGGTGCTGACCATCGACCCGTCCAGCACGGTGTCGGGCGGCTCCATCCTGGGCGACAAGACGCGCATGGAACACCTGAGCGTGCATGAGCGCGCCTACATCCGCCCCAGCCCCAGCAGCGGCACGCTGGGCGGTGTGGCCGAAAAAACGCGCGAGGCCATGCTGGTCTGCGAAGCCGCCGGTTACGACGTGGTGATCGTCGAGACCGTGGGCGTGGGCCAGAGCGAGACGGCGGTGAGTGGCATGACCGACATGTTCTGTCTGCTGCAGCTGCCCAACGCGGGCGACGACCTGCAGGCGATCAAGAAGGGCGTGATGGAGCTGGCCGACCTCGTGCTCATCAACAAGGCCGACATCGACCCCGATGCCGCCACCCGCGCCGAGGCGCAGATCATGTCCAGCCTGCGCCTGCTGGGCCAGCACGGCCACCCCGAACACGCCCACCATGACGAAACCCTGTGGCACCCGCATGTGCTGCAGATCAGCGCGCTGCTGGGCCGGGGGGTTGACGGCTTCTGGTCGGCGGTGTGTCAATACCGCGATCTGCAAACCGCCAATGGCCGTTTCACCGCGCGCCGCCAGCAGCAGGCCAAGGCCTGGATGTGGGAACGCATCGACGCTGGCCTGAAGCAACGATTTCGCGCCCACGAGAAGGTGCGCGCACGGCTGGAGGCCGCCACCGCCGAGGTGCTGGCCGGCACGCTGCCGGCCTCCACCGCCGCGCGCCAGCTGCTCGACCTGTACGACTGAATTTTCTGGAGAGACCGACCATGCATGAAATCCTGGAACAACTCGAAGCCAAGCGCGCGGCCGCGCGGCTCGGCGGCGGCGAAAAACGCATCGCCGCCCAACACGCCAAGGGCAAGCTGACCGCCCGCGAGCGGCTGGAAGTGCTGCTCGACGAAGGCACCTTCGAAGAGTGGGACATGTTCGTCGAGCACCGCTGCACCGACTTCGGCATGCAGGATCAGAAGATCCCCGGCGACGGCGTGGTGACCGGCTACGGCATGATCAACGGCCGTCTGGTGTTCGTGTTCAGCCAGGACTTCACGGTCTTCGGCGGTGCGCTCTCCGAGGCCCATGCCGAGAAGATCTGCAAGGTCATGGACCAGGCCATGAAGGTTGGCGCGCCGGTGATCGGCCTCAACGATTCGGGCGGCGCGCGCATCCAGGAAGGGGTGGCTTCGCTGGGTGGTTACGCGGACGTGTTCCAGCGCAACGTGATGGCCAGCGGCGTGGTGCCGCAGATCAGCATGATCATGGGCCCCTCGGCCGGCGGCGCGGTGTATTCGCCCGCCATGACCGACTTCATCTTCATGGTCAAGGACTCAAGCTACATGTTCGTGACCGGGCCCGAGGTGGTCAAGACCGTGACCCACGAGGAAGTGACCGCCGAAGAGCTGGGCGGCGCCGTCACCCACACCACCAAGAGCGGCGTGGCCGATCTGGCCTTCGAAAACGATGTGGAGGCGCTGCTGATGCTGCGCCGTCTCTACAACTACCTGCCGCTCAACAACCGCGAGAAGGCGCCGGCGCGCCCGAGCGGCGACCCGCTGGACCGCATGGAGCTGAGCCTGGACACGCTGGTGCCCGACAACCCCAACAAGCCCTACGACATGAAGGAGCTGATCGTCAAGGTGGTGGACGACGGCGACTTCTTCGAGCTGCAGCCCGATTACGCCAAGAACATCCTGATCGGCTTTGCCCGCATGGACGGCCAGACGGTGGGCATCGTGGCCAACCAGCCGCTGGTGCTGGCCGGCTGCCTGGACATCAAGAGCTCCATCAAGGCCGCGCGCTTCGTGCGCTTCTGCGACGCCTTCAACATCCCGGTGGTGACCTTTGTGGACGTGCCCGGCTTCATGCCCGGCACCTCGCAGGAGTACGGCGGCATCATCAAGCACGGCGCCAAGCTGCTCTACGCCTACGCCGAGTGCACCGTGCCCAAGATCACCGTCATCACGCGCAAGGCCTACGGCGGCGCCTACGACGTGATGGCCTCCAAGCACCTGCGCGGTGACGTGAACCTGGCCTGGCCGAACGCCGAGATTGCGGTGATGGGCGCCAAGGGCGCGGTGGAGATCATCTTCCGCGAGGACAAGAAGGACCCGGCCAAGCTGGCCGAGCGCGAAGCCGAGTACAAGGCCCGTTTCGCCAACCCCTTTGTGGCCGGCGCGCGCGGTTTCATCGACGACGTCATCTTGCCGCACGAAACCCGCAAGCGTATCTGTCGTTCGCTGGTGATGCTCAAGGACAAGAAGCTGGAGAACCCGTGGCGCAAGCACGGGAACATTCCGCTTTAAGTTGAGTTGTGGTGCGCGCTGTGAACGTCTCTTTCGCTGGATCGGACCACCTGGGCGTTTTGCTCCGTGTCCCCCGCGCTTCGCGCTCCTCCTTTACCTGCGCAAAACGCCCAGGCGGCCCGATCCCGGTGGGTCTGTCGGGTGCGGCGTTCCGCCAAATCCCCTTCGCAGCCATGGGTGCGGGGTGCCTGTCGCAGCGAAGTCAAGGAGGAGCCGACCGCAGGTCGGCGGGGGACATGAGCGGAGGCAGGCACCGCGTGCCCATGGCGGGCACAGCAGCACATCTCCGAACCACCAACACACTTCCTCCCATTTAGGAGACTGAAATGTTCACCAAAATCCTGATCGCCAACCGTGGCGAAATCGCCTGCCGCGTGATGGCCACAGCCAAAAAAATGGGCATCGCCACGGTGGCGGTGTATTCCGAGGCCGACAAGGACGCGCGCCATGTCAAGCTGGCCGACGAGGCCGTGCACATCGGTGCCGCGCCCAGCCGCGAAAGTTACCTGGTGGCCGATCGCATCATCGCTGCCGCCAAACAGACCGGCGCCCAGGCCATCCACCCCGGCTACGGCTTCCTGAGCGAGAACGAGGCCTTTGCCAAACGCTGCGAAGACGAAGGCATCGCTTTCATCGGCCCGCGCCACTTCTCCATCGCCGCCATGGGCGACAAGATCGCCTCCAAGAAGCTGGCCCTGGAAGCCAAGGTCAACACCATCCCGGGCTGGAATGACGCCATCGAATCGGCCGAACGCGCGGTGGAGATCGCCCGCGACATCGGCTATCCCGTCATGATCAAGGCCAGCGCCGGCGGCGGCGGCAAGGGCCTGCGCGTGGCCTTCAACGACAAGGAGGCGCTGGAAGGCTTCACCAGCTGCCGCAACGAGGCGCGCAACAGCTTTGGCGACGACCGCATCTTCATCGAGAAGTTTGTCGAGCAGCCGCGCCACATCGAGATCCAGGTGCTGGGCGACAGCCACGGCAACGTGATCTACCTGAATGAACGCGAGTGCTCCATCCAGCGCCGCCACCAGAAGGTGATCGAGGAGGCGCCGTCGCCCTTCATCAGCGAGGCCACCCGCAAGGCCATGGGCGAGCAGGCGGTGCAACTGGCCAAGGCGGTCAAGTACCAGAGCGCTGGAACGGTCGAATTTGTGGTGGGCAAGAACCAGGACTTCTACTTCCTGGAAATGAACACCCGTCTGCAGGTGGAGCACCCGGTGACCGAGTGCATCACCGGCCTGGACCTGGTGGAGCTCATGATCCGCGTGGCCGCTGGCGAGCCGCTGCCGCTGACGCAGGATCAGGTCAAGCGCGAGGGTTGGGCCATCGAGTGCCGCATCAACGCCGAAGACCCGTTCCGCAACTTTCTGCCGTCCACCGGCCGCCTGGTGCGTTTCAACCCGCCGCATGAGACCATGTTCCAGGCCGACACTGCCCACCGCTACGGTGTGCGGGTGGACACCGGCGTGTACGATGGCGGCGAGATCCCGATGTACTACGACTCGATGATCGCCAAGCTCATCGTGCACGGCACCGACCGCAATGACGCCATCGCCAAGATGCGCGAGGCGCTCAACGGCTTTGTCATCCGTGGCATCAACAGCAACATCCCCTTCCAGGCGGCGCTGCTGGCGCATCCCAAGTTCACCACCGGCGAGTTCAACACCGGCTTCATCGCCGAACACTACGCCCACGGCTTTCGCGCCGAGGACGTGCCCCACGACGACACCGATTTCCTGCGTGCCATCGCCGCCTTCGTGCGCCGCAAATCGCGCGAGCGCGCCAGCGGCCTGTCCGGCCAGCTGCCGGGCTATGGCGTCAAGGTGGGCAAGGACTACGTGGTGGTGTCGCTGTCGGCCACCGGCGAACACGCCTACGCGCCGGTGCACGTGGACGAGTTCGTGGGCGAGACCGGCTACGCCTCGGTCACCGTCAACGACAAGCGCTACAAGATCACCTGCAACTCGCGCCTGAACGATGTGCGCATCGAAGGCGTGTGCAACGGCAGCCCCTTCGTGGCCCAGATCGAGCGTGGCACGGCGCGCAACCCGCTGGCCCTGGTGGTGCAGCACAACGGCACCAAGCTGGAGACCATGGTGGTGTCCCCGCGCATGGCCCAGCTGCATGAGCTGATGCCCTTCAAGGCGCCGCCCGACATGAGCAAGTACGTGCTCTCGCCCATGCCCGGCCTGCTGGTGGAAGTGGCCGTCCAGCCGGGCCAGAAGGTGCAGGCCGGTGAACGTGTGGCCGTGATCGAGGCCATGAAGATGGAAAACGTGTTGTTTGCCGCCGCCGACGGCGTGGTGGGCAAGGTGCTGGCCGCCAAGGGCGACTCGCTGGTGGTGGACCAGGCCATCGTGGAGTTTGCGTGATGAGCCCCCACGCTTCACCGCTGCGCGGGTCGCTGCCCCCCGAGGAGGCTGATCCGGCTTGGGGCGGCCCGGCGCCGGATCGCGTTGCCTCGCGTCCCTTCAAGGTGCTGGGCATCCAGCAGATCGCCATCGGTGGTCCCGACAAAGCACGGCTGCAGAAGCTCTGGGTCGACATGCTGGGCCTGGAGGTGACGGGCACTTTCAAGAGCGAGCGCGAGAACGTGGACGAGGACATCTGCGCCATCGGCAGCGGCCCGTTCAAGGTCGAGGTCGACCTGATGCAGCCGCTGGACCCCGACAAGAAGCCCGCGGTGCACACCACGCCGCTCAACCACATCGGCCTGTGGATCGACGACCTGCCCAAGGCTGTCGAATGGCTCAGCGCGCAGGGTGTTCGTTTTGCCCCCGGCGGCATACGCAAGGGCGCGGCGGGCTTTGACATCACCTTCCTGCACCCCAAGGCCAGCGACGAATTCCCCATCGCTGGCGAGGGCGTGCTGGTCGAGCTGGTGCAGGCGCCGCCCGAGGTCGTGCGGGCCTTTGCCGCGCTGCGGTAAGTCCGGCGTCAGGACGCGTAACTTTCGGTTTTTGGCCGAAGTTGCACGCTATAGTTTGCTGAAATGTCAAACAGGGGCCCGGTGACGATGGTGTTGCCGGGCTTTTGCTCTGGCCCTTCTGCACCGCGGAGACACCTTGGACACCCTACACGAATCACTGGGCTTCTGGCGGCCGGGCATCGGGCTGGCGCGCAAGGCACGTTTCCCGGTGAAGCTGGGTGGCATGGCGGTGGTGGTGTTGCTGCCGGTCCTCGTGGCCGCCGTGCTGCTGCTGGTGCGCCAGCAGAAGGCCATCGATGCCACCCGTGCCGAGATCGAAGGGGTGGTGACGGTGTCGCCAGCGATGGAGGTGCTCACCCTGGTGCAAAAGCACCGTGGACAGACCAACGTGTTCCTGTCGGGCGGGCAGGCGGTGCTGCCCGAACTGACCCAGACCGGCGAGCAACTGGCGCGTGCCGTCGCGGCGCTGAACACGCGCATCGCGGGCAACCGTTCTTTTGATGTCGCCGCCCCGTGGCGGCCCCTGCAGGAGCGCCTGCAACGCCTGCCCACCGAGAGTCGCGCGGCGACCGCGCCCGCCAGCTTCGCGATGCACAGTGCCCTCGTGGCCGACCTGCGGCGTTTCGTCTATGCCACGGCCGAGGCGTCGCAGCTCTTGTTCGACGCCGTGCCCCAGACCTTTCTGCTCATGGACAACGTGGTCGTGCGCACCATCCCCCTGACGGAGCTGCTGGGGCAGATGCGGGGCGCCGGCGCCGGGCTGCTGGCCCAGGCGCAGCCCGATGCGGGGGGGGCGGCGGCCATGCGCCTGCGGGTCCAGCAGCTGAACGACATGCTGGCCGACCAGAAACATGCCTTGGCGCTGCTGGCGAAAGCCGGGCTGAACGAGCTCAAGAGCGACGAGGCCATGGACACCGCACAGCGTTTCGGACAGACCGCCGCCGAGCGTTTTGCCGATGGCGCGCCCGGCGGCAATGCGCCGGCTTATTTCGCGGCCGGCACCCAGGCCATCGAGCAACTGCTCCAGGTGCAGGCCGGGATGGCCAAGCGGCTCGAAGCGCAGTTGCGGGCGCGCGAACACAGCCTGTCGACCGAGCGGCTGACACTGATCGTGGTCCTGTTGGCCGGTTTGGCGGTCCTGCTGTACGGCCTGCTCAGCGTCTACCGCAGTCTCATGATCGACCTGCGCCGCTTGGCTTACGCCATGAACGAGCTGGCTTCGGGCAACCTGCGGGTGACGGCCCACGTGCGGGCCAAGGACGAGATCGGCGAGTTGGCGGTGCTGCTGCAGAAGATGATCTCCAACGTGTCCTCCATGGTGGCCGCGGTGGGCAGCGACGCGGCGCTGGTGGCCCATGCGGGCCAGCAGCTGGTGACCGGCAACCGCCAGTTGTCGGAGCGCACCGAGCAGCAGGCCGCCAACCTGGAGCAGACCTCGGCCAGCCTGCAGGAGCTGGCGTCGACGGTGCAGAAAAACGCCAGCACCGCGCTGGAGGTGGACGGGCAGGCGGGCAAGTTGCGGGGCATCGCCGAATCGGGTGCTCAGGTCATGACGGCGGCGGTCGGTTCGGTCGAGGCCATCCAGCGCAGCGCCCACCGCATGAACGAAATCATCGGCGTCATCGATGGCCTGGCTTTCCAGACCAACATTCTGGCGCTCAACGCCGCCGTGGAAGCGGCGCGGGCGGGCGAGGCGGGGCGGGGCTTCGCGGTGGTGGCCAGCGAGGTGCGTTCGCTGGCGCAGCGCTCGGGCGAGAGCGCGCGCGAGATCCGCAACCTGATCCAGACCTCGTCGGCACAGGTGGAGACCAGCGTGGGCCAGATCCGCGCGGCGGGGCAAGGCATGGCCCAGATCCTGGACGGCACGCGTGGCGTGTCGACCAACATCTCCAATATCTCGGTGGCCAGTGCCGAGCAGAACACCAGCGTGCAGGAAATATCCACCGCGGTGAAGCAGTTGGACGACATCACCCAGCGCAACGCCCAGATGGTGGAGGTGGCGGTGCGCCAATCCGAGAGCCTGGAGACACGCGCGGTGTCCCTGTCCTCCGCCATCAACAGCTTCAAGCTGCAGCAGGGCGTGGCCGCGGAGGCGCTGGCCCTGGTCGAGCGTGCCCATGCCCACCGGCGGGGTGCCGGCTCGCGCGATCAGTACCTGCGCAGCCTGACCGATCCGGCCAGCAAGTTCTTCGAGCGCGACATGTACGTGTTTGCATTGACCGACGACGGCACCTATGTGGCCTTTGGCGGCAACCCGTCCAAGGTGGGCACCAGGGTGCAGGACGTGGCAGGGATCGACGGCAACGCGCTGATCGCGGCCATCGTCGAGCAGGCCGAGTTGGGCCCGGGTTGGGTGGAGTACGACATCGTCAACCCCACCAGCGGTCGGGTGCAGCCCAAGATGTCCTATGTGATGAAGGTGGACGACCTCTACATTGGCTGCGGCGTCTACAAGACGCTGGCCTGAGCGGGCGCTCAGCCGCCCTGGCGGGCGCGGGCCTTGGCCAGCGCGGCCTCGATCAGGGACTTCTTGCGGTCCAGCACCTCGGGATCGGTGATGCGGGAATGGCCGGCCAGATCGGCCAGTTTGGCCTGGGCTTCCTGTTGCTTGTGCTCGCGCTGCTCGGCCTGGGTGCGCGCCACGCGCGCCTGGTGGGCAACATAGCGTTCGCGTGCCTGTTGTGCCTGCGTGGGTGACCACGCGGCCCAGCCCGTGGCGCCGGGGCTGGCGTCGACCAGCTCGATGCAGTCGACCGGGCAGACCGGAATACACAGCTCGCAACCGGTGCACCAGGGCTCGATCACCGTGTGCATGCGCTTGTTGGCGCCGACGATGGCATCGGTCGGGCAGGCCTTGATGCACAAGGTGCAGCCGATGCACCAGGCCTCGTCGATCACGGCCAGGCGCAGGGGGCCTTCGGTACCGTGGCTGGCGCTCAGCGGCAGTGGCGCACGGCCGGTGAGCGCGGCCAGGCGGGCGATGCCTTCGGCACCGCCGGGCGGGCACTGGTTGATGCCGGCCTCGCCGCTGGCCATGGCCTGGGCGTAGGCCGCGCAGTCGGGGTAGCCGCAGCGGGTGCACTGCGTCTGGGGCAACGCGTCGTTCAGGCGCGCCGCCAGCTCCCCGGTGTCCACCGAGTTCACTTGCCGCTGGCGGCCTTCTTGCGCGTGGGCGCAACGGCCTTCTTGGTGGGCGCTTTGGGTGCGTTTTTGGCGACGGCCGGCTTGGTGGCGGCCACTGCTGCGGCCTTGGTCACGGTGGGGGCTGCGACCTTGGCCACCACGGGGGCGGCAGGCGCGGCAACCGCAACCACCACCGGCGCGGGGACCGGCTTCGCTTCGACGACGGGCGCGGGCTGGTGGGCCCGGATGAAGGTTTTCACCACCGGGTACACCGTTTCGCGCCAGCGGCGGCCGCTGAAGATGCCGTAGTGGCCGGCACCCTTGGCTTCCAGGTGCATCTGGTGCGTCTTGGCGATGCCGGTGCACAGGTCATGGGCCGCGGCGGTCTGTCCCGAGCCCGAGATGTCGTCCAGCTCGCCCTCGACGGTCAGCAGCCCGGTGTGGGTGATGTCCTCCGGGCGCACGCGCTCGAGCTTGCCCTGCGGGTTCTTCACGTCCCAGGTGCCGTTGACGAGCTTGAATTCCTGGAACACGGTCTCGATGGTTTCCAGGTAGTAGTCGGCGTCCATGTCGAGCACGGCGTTGTACTCGTCGTAGAACTGCCGGTGGGCCTCGGCGCTCTCGTTGTCGCCCTTGATCAGGTCCTTGAAGTAGTCGTAGTGGCTGGACGCGTGTCGGTCCGGGTTCATGGCCACGAAGCCGGTGTGCTGCAGAAAGCCGGGGTAGACGCGGCGGCCCGCACCCGGGAAGTTGCTTGGCACGCGGTAGATCACGTTGTGCTCGAACCAGGCGTGGCTGCGCTGGGTGGCCAGGTTGTTGACGGCCGTGGGCGACTTGCGCGCATCGATGGGGCCGCCCATCATGGTCATGGACAGCGGAGTGGTCTCGCCGCGCGAGGCCATCAGCGACACCGCCGCCAGCACCGGCACGGTGGGCTGGCACACGCTCATCACGTGGCAGTTGCCGTAGGTCTTCTGGATGTGGCGGATGAATTCCTGCACGTAGTTCACGTAGTCGTCGAGGTGGAACTCACCCTCGGACAGCGGTACCAGGCGGGCGTTTTTCCAGTCGGTGATGTAGACCTTGTGGTCCTTCAACATGGTCTTGACGGTGTCGCGCAGCAGCGTGGCGTAGTGGCCCGACAGCGGTGCCACCACCAGCACCACCGGCTGGCCCTTGAGCTTGTCCAGCGTGGGCAGGTCGTCGGAGAAGCGTTTGAAGCGGCGCAGCTCGCAGAACGGCTTGTTGATCTCGATGCGCTCGTGGACCGCCACGTCCACCCCGTCCACGTCCACCGTGCGCAGGCCGAATTCCGGCTTTTCGTAGTCCTTGCCCAGGCGGTGCATGAGGTCGAAGCCGGCCGAGATGCGCTGCGCCATCGGCATCTGCCCCAGCGGCGACAACGGGTTGTTGTAGAGCTTGGAGGCCGTTTGGGCCAGGTCCGAAAACGGCTCCATCAGCGAGCGGTGGGTTTCGTACATCTGGTAGAGCATGAGGGATCTCCGGGTAAAAATGCTGCAGTGCAATATAACAGGCTTGTCTGACGTCTGCTTCACCCAACACGCCGATTTGCCATGTTTGACATTCTCGCTGCCCACCAGCGACAACGCCACCCAGAGGTGGCGTTGGATGCTGTCTCCTGGGTGACTCAGGCCACCTGGGCGATGGCCTTGCAGACGTAGTCGATGTTCTTGCTGTTGAGCGCGGCCACACACATGCGGCCGGTGTCGGTGCCGTAGACACCGAACTCATTGCGCAGGCGCACCATTTGCTCCTTGCTCAGGCCGGAGTAGCTGAACATGCCGATCTGGCTGGTGATGAAGGACATGTCCTGCTTCACGCCCGCGGCCTTCAGACCGTCGACCAAGGTCTGGCGCATGGCCTTGATGCGCACGCGCATTTCGGCCAGTTCCTGTTCCCACTGCGCGCGCAGCTCGGGGTTGTTGAGCACCGCTGCCACGACGGCGCCGCCGTGGATGGGCGGGTTGCTGTAGTTGGTGCGGATGGCGATCTTGAGCTGCGACAGCACGCGGTCGGCCTCGGCCTTGTCCGCGCACAGCACCGACAAGGCGCCCACGCGCTCGCCGTACAGGCTGAAGCTCTTGGAGAAGGAGGTCGAGACGAAGAAGTCCAGGCCAGCGGCGACGAACTTCTGGATCACGGCGCCGTCTTCGGCGATGCCATGGCCAAAGCCCTGGTAGGCCATGTCCAGGAAAGGGGTCAGGCCACGGGCCTTGACGGTGGCGATCACCTGGTCCCATTGGGCGGCCGTGATGTCGTAGCCGGTCGGGTTGTGGCAGCAGGCGTGCAGCACCACGATGGTGCCGGGGGCGGCTGCGTTGAGGCTGGCCAGCATGCCGTCGAAGTTGACGCCGCGCTTGTCGGCGTCGTAATAGGCATAGCTGCCGACCTCGAAGCCGGCGTTGGTGAACAGGGCGCGGTGGTTTTCCCAACTCGGGTCGGAGATCAGCACTTGGGCGTTGGGGCTGACCTTCTTGAGGAAGTCGGCACCGATCTTCAGGCCGCCGGTGCCACCGATGGCCTGCACCGTGGCCACGCGGCCGCTCTTGACCGGTTCGCTGTCGGCCCCGAACACCAGGCCCTTGACCGCGGCGTCGTAGGCGGCAATGCCGTCGATGGGCAGGTAGCCACGGGCGGCCGGCTTGTCCATCATGGCCTTCTCGGCGGCCTGCACACACTGCAGCAGCGGCAGCTTGCCGTTGTCGTCGAAGTACACACCCACGCCCAGGTTGACCTTGTTGGGGTTGGTGTCGGCAGCAAATTGCTCGTTCAGACCCAGGATGGGGTCGCGGGGGGCCATTTCGACGGCAGAGAACAAAGACATGGTGATCTTGAGTTGGGGGGTGGACAAGGGGGCGCTTGCTGACCGCTGGTGAAACGGCCAGCCTGCGATTTTACGGCGCCGCCGGCCCACCCCTGGCGGTTGGGTGGATGGACGGGGCCGGCCGTGCGGAGGCCGTGGCCTGGAAGGCCTGCTGCTCGAAACGGTTGCCGCGGTAGGCGCCCCGGCCTTGCAGCCAGGCCCAGAGGCTGGCGGCGGGGTAGGCCAGCAGAAACAGGGGCCCCCAGGCCTCGAACTGCGCCACGTGGACATGTTCGTGCGTCCGCAGCGCCGCCAGGCTGTCGCCGCTGATGCCCACGATGACCTGGCCCAGGGTCACCGCCACAAAGGGCAGGGCGCCCAGGCGCGAGCGGGCGGGCAGCGCGCCTGGATGGACGCAGAACTCCAGGGTGTGGCCGAGGCGGTGGACCCGGCCACCCAGGCCGAGCACCGCCACGCCCAGCAGCAGGCCCAGGGCCGAGCACGGCGATGCCCAGACCATGCGCAGGCCGCGTGACAATGCAGGGAGCCGTTGTCTGGCCGTTCGCCGACCCAGATGCTGTTCGGTGGCGGGCACGGTGACGCTCAGCCTGCCTGGCAGACGAAGGAATCGCCAATCAGCGGTGCGTCGGCAGCGTACCGGGCGCTGGGTCGCCACCCTGAATCGGCGAGGAGTTGCGTCAGGAAGGCGGGGTGGTAGAAACACATGCCGCCGTTGCGCCGCGGGCTTCTGTCCTCGAACGACGCGATGCCCTCGTCCAGGAAACAGGTGAGGAAAAGGCGACCGGTCGGTTTCACGTACCGCCGCAACAGGGCCAGGATATGCTTGGCGTCGTCCGGGTGCTGGTGGGTCAGGACCGAGAACATGGCGGCGATGTCGAAATGCTTCTGCGGCAGCGGAAGGACCGTTTGGGCATCCAGTAGGGTGCCGCCATCGGGGTTGTAGAGTGGGTGCCGGACGTCGAGCAGATGGTAGGAGAACCGGGGGTCTTTCACGTGGGCGCGAAGGAACTCGATCATGTCGCTGAAGCAGTCGACGCCCACGTACTGCCCGAAAGGCAGTTTCAGGTTCAGGATGGCCTGCGAGAAGCGCACGCCGCAACCGAAGTCGAGCACGGCTTGTTCCGTGTAGTCACGCAGCCCGAGGCGCAGCTGCATGAGCTGCAGGAGAAACTGGCCGCTTTGCTCCGGGGTCATCAGTGATGCCACCTTGGATGAGTTCCGGTTGAATTTTTCCGGTACGGCGAGGGTGGGGCGCTTCTTCCAGAACATACCGATGGGTTCATTGGGTGAGAAAGGACGAACGGACGCGCCTGTTCTGAGCGGTCCGAGCGCTTGGGGTTGGCAGATACCATTGACGCCAGCGGCGCCGATCTTGCCACGAACGTGCCGGTCGACGGGCGGGCCGTGCCCATCCGTTGGAGGCGTTGTGAAAGTTGAGGAACCGAATGTCAGAGTTGTCAGAGGCCGTGGGCGTGTTCGAGCGTTTCGAGGGCTCGCCGTTTGAATTGTTCATGCCCTATCCCCCGGCGGGCGATCAGCCGGAGGCGATCCGCCAGCTGGTCGAGGGCATCAACGATGGCGAGGTGTTCCAGACCCTGCTGGGCGTGACGGGCTCGGGCAAGACCTTCACCATGGCCAACGTGATCGCCCGCTTGGGGCGCCCTGCCATCGTGTTCGCGCCCAACAAGACGCTGGCGGCCCAGCTCTACAGCGAATTCCGCGAGTTCTTTCCCAAAAACGCGGTCGAGTACTTCGTCAGCTACTACGACTATTACCAGCCCGAGGCCTATGTGCCGCAGCGCGACCTGTTCATCGAGAAGGACAGCGCCATCAACGAGCACATCGAGCAGATGCGCCTGAGCTGCACCAAGAGCTTGCTGGAGCGGCGCGACGTGGTGATCGTGGCCACGGTGTCGGCCATCTACGGCATCGGCAAACCCGAGAGCTACCACCAGATGGTGATGACGCTGCGGGTGGGCGACAAGGTCGGCCAGCGCGACGTGATCGCGCAACTGGTGCGCATGCAGTACGCCCGCAACGAGCAGGATTTCTCGCGTGGCAAGTTCCGCGTGCGCGGCGACACCATCGACGTCTTCCCGGCCGAACACTCGGAGCTGGCCATCCGCATCGAGCTGTTCGACGACGAGGTCGAGACGCTGCAGCTGTTCGACCCGCTGACCGGGCGCGTCAAGCAGAAGATCCCGCGTTTCACCGTCTACCCCAGCAGCCACTACGTGACACCCCGCGAGCAGGTGCTGATGGCGGTGGAGTCGATCAAGACCGAGCTGGCCCAGCGCCTCCAGGAGCTGGTGGGCATGGGCAAGCTGGTGGAAGCGCAGCGGCTCGAGCAGCGCACCCGCTTCGACCTCGAGATGCTCAGCGAGGTCGGCCACTGCAAGGGCATCGAGAACTACACCCGCCACCTCAGCGGTGCCGCGCCCGGCGAGCCGCCCAGCACGCTGACCGACTACCTGCCGCGCGACGCGCTGATGTTCCTGGACGAGAGCCATGTGCTGATCGGCCAGTTCGGCGGCATGTACAACGGCGATCGCGCGCGCAAGACCACCCTGGTGGAGTACGGATTTCGCCTGCCCAGCGCAATGGACAACCGGCCGCTCAAGTTCGACGAGTTCGAGACCAAGATGCGCCAGGTGGTGTTTGTCTCCGCCACGCCGGCCGACTACGAAAAGAACCACGCCGGCCAGGTGGTGGAGCAGCTGGTGCGCCCCACCGGCCTGGTCGATCCGCTGGTCGAGGTGCGGCCCGCCATCCACCAGGTGGACGACGTGCTGCAGGAAATCCGCGTCCGCGTCGACAAGAACGAACGGGTGCTGATCACCACGCTGACCAAGCGCATGGCCGAGCAGCTGACCGATTACCTGACGGAAAACGGCGTCAAGGTGCGCTACCTGCACAGCGACGTGGACACGGTCGAGCGGGTCGAGATCCTGCGCGACCTGCGCCTGGGCACCTTCGACGTGCTGGTGGGCATCAACCTGCTGCGCGAGGGTCTGGATATACCCGAGGTCTCGCTGGTGGCCATCCTGGACGCCGACAAGGAGGGTTTCCTGCGTTCCGAGCGAAGCCTGATCCAGACCATTGGCCGCGCGGCGCGCAACCTCAACGGACACGCCATCCTCTACGCCGATCGCATCACCGACTCGATGCGCAAGGCCATCGGCGAAACCGAGCGCCGCCGTGCCCGGCAGGTGGCCTTCAACGAGGCCAACGGCATCACGCCGCGTGGCGTGGTCAAGCGCATCAAGGACCTGATCGATGGCGTCTACAGCGAGAAGGCGGGGCTGGAGGCCGAGCGGCTGGAGCAGGCGGCGCAACAGCAGGCGCGGGTGGAAGACATGTCCGAGAAGGACATCGCGCGCGAAATCAAGCGGCTGGAGAAGCAGATGATGGAGCACGCACGCGAGCTCGAATTCGAGAAGGCGGCGCGCGTGCGCGACGAGTTGTCCCAGCTCAAGCGCCTTGCCTTCGGTGCGGTGCTGCACGACAATGTGACGCCGGCGTCCGATTCGTGACCGATCAGTCGCAATGCCGAGTAAAACACTGGGTCTTGTGCTATAATCGACTAAAATAGTCAGACAAAAGCTTTGACATGTTGTCGGTCGACGCTCGCCGCGCAACAGCAAACAGGTGAAAAGCCGGGGCGGATGGAGAACAGGACCTTGATGCGCCATGGGTGCGCACAGGGAGTCAACGGAATCAAGCCAACCAAAGGAGCTTGGTATGCGCCTCACAACCAAAGGCCGCTTTGCGGTCACCGCCATGATCGATCTGGCCCTGCGCCAGAGCAACGGTCCGGTCACGCTCGCGGCCATCAGCCAGCGTCAGCATATTTCGCTGTCCTACCTGGAGCAGCTGTTTGGCAAGCTGCGTCGCCACGAACTGGTCGAGTCCACCCGTGGGCCTGGCGGCGGCTACACCCTGGGCCGCAAGGCGGCTGACATCACGGTGGCCGATATCATTGTCTCGGTGGACGAACCCATCGATGCCACCCAGTGTGGTGGCAAGGAAAACTGTTTGGGCGAGGGCAGCCGGTGCATGACCCACGAGCTGTGGGCCGCGCTCAATTCGCGCATGGTCGATTTCCTGGATTCCATCAGCCTGCAGAAGCTGGTCGATGAGCAGCTGGCCAAGGGCCTGGTGATTGAAAATGCCCCCTCGGTCAAGCGCGCCATCTCCAGCGCGCCGGTGGTCAAGCCCATCCGCGTCAACGCGCCCAACTCGGTGTTCGCGCTCGGCGCCGCCATGTCCAAGTAAATCCCCGGGTGTGCCGGGGCGC
Organism: Hydrogenophaga sp. OTU3427; assembly: GCF_038440225.1. Lineage (NCBI taxonomy): Bacteria > Pseudomonadati > Pseudomonadota > Betaproteobacteria > Burkholderiales > Comamonadaceae > Hydrogenophaga > Hydrogenophaga sp. OTU3427. Next base: position 245,042 of record NZ_JASATI010000001.1, read on the forward strand.
CCCGACGGGGCGCTGCCGCATGCCAATTTGTTTCAAGCATCGAACCCATGACCACGCCGCACTTCCCCATTTACATGGACTACAGCGCCACCAACCCCTGCGACCCGCGGGTGGTGGACGCCATGATTCCCTGGTTGCGTGAGCACTTTGGCAACCCGGCATCGCGCAGCCACGCTTGGGGCTGGGAAGCCGAGAAGGCTGTCGAGACCGCGCGCGAACAGGTCGCGGCGCTGATCCATGCCGATCCGCGGGAAATCGTCTGGACCAGCGGTGCGACCGAGTCCAACAACCTGGCTCTCAAGGGTGCGGCCCAGTTCTACAAGAGCAAGGGCAAGCACCTCATCACGGTGAAGACCGAGCACAAGGCCGTGCTCGACACCATGCGCGAGCTGGAGCGCCAGGGCTTTGAAGTCACCTACCTCGACGTGCAATCCGATGGCATGCTTGACCTCGAGGCCTTCAAGGCGGCGATCCGCCCGGACACCATCCTGGCCTCGGTCATGTTCGTGAACAACGAGATCGGTGTCATCCAGGACATCCCCGCCATCGGCGCCATCTGCCGTGAAAAGGGCGTGATCTTTCACGTCGACGCGGCGCAGGCCACCGGCCGGGTCGACATCGACCTGCAGACGCTGCCGGTCGACCTGATGAGCCTGACCAGCCACAAGACCTACGGGCCCAAGGGCATCGGCGCGCTGTACGTGCGTCGCAAGCCGCGCATCCGCATCGAGGCGCAGATGCACGGCGGTGGTCACGAGCGTGGCATGCGTTCGGGCACGCTGCCCACCCACCAGTGCGTGGGCATGGGCGAGGCCTACCGCATCGCCAAGGAAGAGATGCACGCCGAGAACCAGCGCATCCGTGCCCTGCACGACCGCATGGTCAATGGCCTGAAGGACATCGAGGAAGTGTTCATCAATGGCCACGAGACGCACCGCGTGCCGCACAACCTCAACATGAGCTTCAACTACGTCGAAGGCGAGTCGCTGATCATGGGCATCAAGGGCTTGGCGGTCTCGTCGGGTTCGGCCTGTACGTCGGCCAGCCTGGAGCCCAGCTACGTGCTGCGCGCCCTGGGCCGCAGCGACGAGCTGGCCCACAGCAGCCTGCGCATGACGATCGGCCGCTGGACGACTGAACAAGAGATCGATTACGCGATCCAAACCATCAAGGAGAACGTTGCCAAGCTGCGCGAGTTGTCGCCGCTCTGGGAAATGTTCAAAGACGGCATCGACCTGTCCACGATCCAATGGGCAGCTCACTGAAGGAGAAATACCATGGCTTATTCTGAAAAGGTCGTTGACCACTACGAAAACCCCCGCAACGTCGGCAGCTTTGACAAAGGCGACGACAGCGTGGGCACTGGCATGGTGGGCGCGCCCGCCTGCGGCGACGTGATGAAGCTGCAGATCAAGGTCAACCCGCAGACCGGTGTCATCGAGGACGCCCGCTTCAAGACCTACGGCTGTGGCTCCGCCATCGCCTCCAGCTCGCTGGTGACCGAATGGGTCAAGGGCAAGACACTGGACCAGGCGGCGGCGCTGAAGAACAGCGAGATCGCCGAGGAACTGGCGCTGCCGCCGGTCAAGATCCACTGCTCCATCCTGGCCGAAGACGCCATCAAGGCGGCGGTGGACGACTACCGCAAGAAGCACACCCATTGATGCCAGTTGGGCGTCGGGTACCGGCCGTTGCGCGGGTTCGCGCCGACGTGGGCCCCACGCTGAACGCTCAACCCTGAACGCCGAACCGCCATGTCCGTCACCATCACCGAAGCCGCCGCGCGGCACGTCACCAAATACATCAGCCGCCGCGGCAAGGGCGTGGGTGTGCGCCTGGGCGTCAAGACCACCGGCTGCTCGGGCCTGGCCTACAAGCTGGAGTATGCCGACGAGATCGCGCCGGAAGACGTGGTGTTTGAAGGCAATGGTGTCAAGGTGCTGGTCGATCCCAAGAGCCTGGCCTACATCGATGGCACCGAGCTCGACTTCGTGCGCGAGGGCCTGAACGAAGGCTTCAAGTTCCACAACCCCAACGAACGCGACAAGTGCGGCTGCGGCGAGTCTTTCCGTGTCTGAGCCTTCGGTCGCAGGGCCGCTGAACCTGCAGTCCAACGACTTCGCTCTGTTCGGTCTGTCGGAACGTTTCGAGCAGGACCGCGCCACCCTCGACCAGCGCTGGAAAGACCTGCAGCGCCAGGTCCACCCCGACCGCTTTGCCGCCGATGCCGCCACCGCCCAGCGTCTGGCCATGCAGTGGTCGGTGCGCATCAACGAGGCCTACCAGCGCCTGAAAAACCCGCTCAAGCGCGCCGCCTACCTGTGCGAACTGCGTGGTGTTCCGGTGCAGGCCGAGAACAACACCGCCATGCCGGCGGCCTTCCTGATGCAGCAGATGGAATGGCGCGAGGCGCTGGAGGATGCGTCGTCGGCCGACGAGCTGTTGGCGCTGGAAGCGCAAACCCATGCCGCCGCGCGCGAATGGACCGCGCAGGTGGCGCAGGCGCTGGACGCCGACCAGGACCCCGCGCGCGCCGCGCAGGGGGTGAGAGCCCTGATGTTTGTTGAGCGTTTTGCGAGCGAGGTCGCGGACCGGCTCGATCAACAGGGACAATAGCCGTTTATCCCGATTCCCACTGGCGCCGCATCGCCGGCGTCCCTTCCATGGCATTGCTGCAGATTTCCGAACCCGGCCAGTCGCCCGACCCGCACCAGCGGCGCATCGCCGTGGGCATTGACCTGGGCACCACCCACTCCCTGGTGGCTGCCGTGCGCCACGGCGTGGCCGAGTGCCTGCCCGATGACCAGGGCCGCGTCATCCTGCCCAGTGTGGTGCGCTATCTGGCCACCGGCCAGGGCAGTGGGCGCCAGATCGGCTTCGACGCCCTGGCCGCTCAGGTCGATGACCCGGCCAACACCATCAGCTCGGTCAAGCGCCTCATGGGCCGCCGGCTGGCCGATGTGGCGGACGCCGCGCGCCTGCCCTACACCGTGCTGGACCGCCCGGGCATGGCGGCTGTCGCCACCGTGGCGGGTGAAAAAAGCCCGGTCGAGGTGAGTGCCGAGATCCTGGCCACGCTGCGTTTTCGCGCCGAGGACAGCTTCGACGACGAACTCTTCGGCGCCGTCATCACGGTGCCGGCCTATTTCGACGATGCCCAGCGCCAGGCCACCAAGGACGCGGCCCAGATGGCCGGCCTCAAGGTCCTGCGCCTGATCAACGAACCCACGGCCGCGGCCATCGCCTACGGGCTGGACAACGCCAGCGAAGGCGTCTACGCCATCTACGACCTGGGCGGCGGCACCTTCGACGTGTCCATCCTGCGCCTCACCCGGGGGGTGTTCGAGGTCATGGCCACCGGCGGCGACTCGGCCCTGGGCGGCGACGACTACGACCGCGCCCTCGCCGACTGGGTGCTGGCCGCCACCGGCCACACCGCCCGCGCCACCGATTTCAGTGCCGGCGAACGCGCCCTGTTGATGCGCGAGGCGCGCCGCTGCAAAGAGGCGCTGTCGTCGGTGGACACCACAGGCGGTGTGGCCTTTGACGTGACCCTGCCGTCGCTGCACCTGACGCAGGCCGTGACGCCCGCCGATTTTGCCCAGGCCACCCGTGCCCTGACCGAGCGCACCATCGCCGCCGCCCGCAAGGTGCTGCGCGACGCCCAGGTCGACAAGACCGAGGTGAAGGGCGTGGTGATGGTGGGTGGCTCCACCCGCATGCCGGTGGTGCGCCGCGCCGTGGCCGATTTTTTCGGCACCGAGCCACTGATCAACCTCAATCCCGACGAGGTGGTGGCGCTGGGCGCGGCCATCCAGGCCAACCAGCTCGCGGGCAACAACCCGCAGGGCGACTTGCTGCTGCTCGATGTGATTCCGCTGTCCCTGGGCATCGAGACCATGGGGGGCCTGGTCGAGCGCATCGTGCCGCGCAACAGCCCGATTCCCACCGCCCTGGCGCAGGACTTCACCACCTTCAAGGATGGGCAGACCGCGCTCGCCATCCATGTGGTGCAGGGCGAACGCGACCTGGTGGCCGATTGCCGCAGCCTGGCGCGCTTCGAGCTGCGGGGCATCCCGCCCATGTCGGCCGGTGCCGCGCGCATCCGCGTGACCTTCACCATCGACGCCGACGGCCTGCTCAGCGTGTCCGCCAGGGAGCAGGGCACGGGCGTGGAGGCGCGGGTGGACGTGAAGCCGTCCTATGGCCTGAGCGACGAGCAGATCGCCGCCATGCTGCAGGACGGTTTTGCCACCGCCCAGCAGGATATGGTGGCGCGTGCCCTGGTCGAGGCCCGCGTGGACGCCGAGCGCATGCGCCTGGCCACCCACAGCGCGCTGTCCGCCGATGGCGATTTGCTCGATGCCGATGAGCGCGCCACCATCGACGCCTTGATTGAAACCTTGGCGAAAGTGGAGCGCAGCGACGACGCGGCCGCCATCGAAGCCGCCACCCAGGCCCTGGCCAAGGGCACGGAAGCCTTTGCGGCCTTGCGCATGAACCGGGGCATTGCCCAAGCCCTCGCGGGCAAAAACGTGGAGAGTCTCTGATATGCCCGTCATCAAAATCCTGCCGCATCCCGAATACTGCCCCCAGGGCGCCAGCGTGCAGGCGCCGGCCGGCACCACCATCTGCGAGGCGCTGCTGGAGAACGACATCGCCATCGAGCACGCTTGCGACATGAGCTGTGCCTGCACCACCTGCCACGTCATCGTGCGTGAGGGCTTCAGCAGCCTGAACGACATGGAAGAAGGCGAGGAAGACCTGCTGGACCGTGCCTGGGGCCTGGAGCCCAACTCGCGCCTGAGTTGCCAGGCCATCCTGGCGCAGAAGGACTTGGTGGTGGAGATACCCAAGTACTCCATCAACCACGCGAAAGAAAAGCACTGACCGGGGCCAAGGCATGTCACGCCAAATCGTTCTTGACACCGAAACCACCGGCTTGTCGGCGCAGAACGGCGACCGCATCATCGAGATCGGTTGCGTCGAATTGCTGCACCGCAAGCTGACCGGGCGCAACCTGCATTTCTACGTCAACCCGGAACGCGACAGCCACGAAGATGCGCTGCGGGTGCACGGCATCAGCAACGAGTTCCTGCGCGACAAGCCCAAGTTCGCGGCCATTGCCGACGAGCTGGCGGACTACCTGCAGGGCGCCGAGCTGATCATCCACAACGCGCCCTTCGACATCGGTTTCCTGAACAAGGAAATGGAGTTGCTGGGGCGCCCGCCCATCACCCGCCTCGTGGGCGGTGTGACCGACACCCTGGTGATGGCCAAGGAGATGTTCCCGGGCAAGCGCAACAGCCTGGACGCCCTGTGTGACCGGCTGGAGGTGGACAATTCCGGCCGCACCCTGCACGGCGCCCTGCTTGATGCCGAGTTGCTGGCCGATGTCTACATCAACATGACGCGGGGCCAGAACGCCCTGGTGATGGAGCTGGAGACCACCGAGCAGGTGGGTGGGGTGGACGTGCCCCAGATCGACCTGAGCCGCTTTGACCTGCCGGTGCCCCGCGCCAGCGAGAGTGAGTTGCTGGCGCACGAGGCCCTGCTCGCGGACCTGGACAAGGCGACCAAGGGCAAGACACTGTGGCGTGTGTTGGAGCCGCAGCAGGCTGTCGCGTGATTTTTTGTGCCACTTCTAAAAGTCCCAAAAATCACGCTATAATTTGAGGCTCGCGACACAGCAACAACAAACAGGTTGCATCGAATCGCGACAGAGTTTGGGTCGTTAGCTCAGGGGTAGAGCACCACATTCACACTGTGGGGGTCGGAGGTTCGAAGCCTCCACGACCCACCAAATTCAAGCAAAAAGGCCACGCAGACGCGTGGCCTTTTTCATTGTTGCGCTCCGTCGGCGCCGTCACCGGATGGCCGTCACCAGGCCGATGTTGATCACGTCGGCCGGGCGCCAGTAAATGGGCGTGCGGCAATCGGCCTGCGCCATCACCTGGAACACCGCCTCGGCCGTGGTCGACGGCAGCATGGCGCGCAGGTAGCGTGTCAGGGTCAGCGCCTGGGCGCGGCTGATCTCGGCGTCACAGCGGCTAGCGCCGAAGTCGGCGTCGGGAGGCACCCGTGAAATGCCCAGGCGGGCCAGCGGCGCCGCGCTGCCCAGCACGCGTTGGCGGGCGGGCGCGGACCCCCCCCCCCAACAGGGGAGGGAGTGGCGGCCCCGCGGCCCCCGGGGGGTGTTGTT